>NZ_JBEZZR010000052.1:0-52370 GCF_040639325.1 Actinoplanes sp. NPDC023936
GAACCCGCCAGCACCCGCCACCCCGGACCAGCAACGATCCGCTTCTATCCCGTAACCCGCCAACCAGCAAGATCAACTTAAGCTAAGTGGCATTGGGTGTCGCCCGGCCGTAGCCCAGGCATGTGATCAAGCCCGGGTAACCGCTCGGGCCTACGGCTGGCGCCACCCGGCCGTAGCCCAGGCATGTGATCAAGCCCGGGTAACCGCTCGGGCCTACGGCCGGCGCCGCCCGGCCGTAGCCCAGGCATGTGATCAAGCCCGGGTAACCGCTCTGGCCTACGGCTGGCGCCACCCGGCCGTAGCTCGTGCTAGCTACTAGCCGAAACATGCGTGCGCTGACCGCCCGTGCCAGCGGCTAACTGGGGGATGACGGGCTTCGCCTCACCGCGGGCGGGGCGGGAGTTGTCGCCTGCAGGACGGCTGCGGCCGCGGTCAGGGTGGCGGCCGCCGCGAAGATCAGGGTGGGGGAGGCGTGGGTCAGCGACCACGCGAAGGCGGCTCCCGCCGCTACCGGGACGGCTGCCTCCGCGAGCGCACTCAGGGCGGTCAGCGCGCCCTGCACGGTGCCCTGCTCGCCGGGGTGGATGGTGCGGGAGATCCAGGACTGGCCGGCCGCTCCGGCGATCGAGCCGAGGACGCCGATGGCCTGGCAAAGGTAGAGCGTCGGCGGGGTGGTGGCCATCGCGGTTCCGGCCAGGGCGGCCGCGGTGATCAGGGTACCGGTCACGGCGGCTCGCTTGTCGCCGAGGCGGTGGACGATCGGGCCGGCCGCGCGGTACTGGAAGAGCGCCCCGGCCAGTGCCCCGGCGGCCATCACCAGGCCGGCCTGGGTGGTGCTGAACCGGAACTGGTAGGCGAGGAAGAACGTCCACACCGACTGCTGCGTCATCCGGGCGACGTCGGAGCAGAGCCGCGCGTACGCGAGGCGCCCCAGCACGGGCCGCCGCAGAACGACGATGATCGCGCCGACGGGGTTGACGCCGCGCGGGAAAAGCCCGCTGCGCAGGAAGAGCACGCCGCGCGGGGAGAGCACACCGCGCGGGGAGAGCACGCCGCGCGAGGAGAGCACGCTGCGCGGGGAGGCCGCCGTGCCCGCGGAGGGCGGCCGCGACTCGGGCAGCACGAACCAGCCGTAGGCCGCGTCGGCGAACGACAGCCCGGCCGCGGCCAGGAACGGCAGGCGCACGTCGATCCCGCCGAGCAGGCCGCCGAGCACCGGCCCCGCGACGAACCCGAGGCCGGCCGCCGCCCCGATCCGGCCGTAGGCCCGGGCTCGCCCCTCCGGCGGGGTGACGTCGGCGACGTACGCGTTCACAACGGTGTTCGTGCCCGCGAAGGCGCCGGCCAGCGCGTGGAAGAGCAGCAGCGTCCACGGTTGCGGGCAGGCGGCGTGGGCCAGCCAGTCGACGCCCAGGCAGCCGAGCGAGACCAGCAGGACCGGGCGCCGGCCGTAGCGGTCGGCGAGCCGGCCGAGCAGCGGCGCGACGGCGAACTGCAGGACGCCGTAGGTCGAGCCGAGCAGCCCGGACCAGGTGACGGCGGTGACCGGATCGCCGGTGACAGCGGTCATCAGCGCGGGCAGGATCGGCACGATCAGGCCGAGGCCGAGCAGGTCGAGGAAGACGGTGACGAGCAGGAAGGAGAGGGCGGGCGCCCGGCGCATTGCGGCTCCTGAGGTGGGAAGGGGTGGAGCCCCTCCCGGCCCTCAGGCACGGAGGATCAGAATATCGGCGGCGTCAACCGGTTTTTCGCCCTTCGTTCACCGACTCCGTTGATCATCTTCGGGTGAGACTTGATGATCTTCGGGCGGGAGAGGTGGACTGGCCGTCCCTCGAGATGGCTCGCGGCCCGCGCGAGGAGATGCCGGCACTGTTGCGGCAGCTGTGCTCCGACGACTGGGACGAGCACTGGGCGGCCTACGAGGAGCTGAGCTTCCGGCTGCTCGCGGAGGGAACCGTCTACGAGGCCGCGGCGCACGTCGCGCCGTTCCTCCTGGAAATCGCCGCAGGCGGCGGCAGGCACGGGCCGACCGGGGCGTTCTCGATCCTGTCGGATCTGGTGTGCGGCGACGAGGAGCGCTGGTTCGCCCGGCCGCCGGACATCGCCGCGATGCGCGCCTTCCTGGCCCGTCTCGAGCGGATGAGCCCGGACGACTACCGCGATCACCTGCTGTCGAAGGCCGCCGAGGCGCGCGACGACAGTGAGCGCCGGGCGCTGGAGTTCCGGGTGCGGCTGGCCGGCCTCGACCGGCACCGGGCGTCGCTACGCTGGTGGATCGACGCGATCGACGCGGTGAGCGTCGGGATCCCGTTCTACGTCGCGACGCTCGGCCACGATAGTTTCGCGATGCGGATCTGGGCGGTCAAGCTGCTCTCCTGGTTCGGCGACGAGGAGCCCGGGCACACGATCGCGGTGCGGGCGATTGCCGATGTGCTGGACCACGAGACCGACGAGCGGGTGCTGATGAACGCGGTCATGGCGGCCGGTGTCGCCGGCCGGGCCCAGGACCACGACCTGATCGATCGGGTATGGGTCTTCCTCGACCACCCGGAGCCCCCGGTCCGGAGCGCCGCCGCCCTGTCCTACGCCGCGCTCGTGCCGCGCCCCGGCCGCCGGGTGATCGAGCAGATCTACGACTGCCTGTTCGCCGGGCCGGAGGACCTCGACTGGTTCGTCTTCGCCTATCGGGACATGAGCGCGATGGCCGCATACACGGTGGGGCGCCTGGATCCGGAGAACGCGGACGACCGGGTCGCGGCCCTGGTCGTCCGATGGACGGCCGCCGGTCCGGACGACGACGAGCGCTTCGTCCGGGCGATCCTGACCGCGGCGTTCCCCGGCGGGCCGATCGCCGAGGGCGTCACCCTGGCCGATCTGGATCCGGCGGGACGGGCCGCGGTCGAGGCGATCCTGTCCAGCGGGCGAGCGGGCAGCATGCCGGTGAGGATGCTCCTGAGGGACTACAACGTCATCGGGTGAGCCGCTGGTGGGCCATCCACTGCCAGTAGCGGCGCTCGTTGCGGGCCACGTAGATCCACGACCAGTGGCCCGGGAACGGGTGACCGTTCCAGATCACGTGGTCGTAGAGCGTCACCCGGGCGCCCGGGATCACCTCGGCGGCGTGCACGGTGTTGGGCTGCGGCGGGACGGTGTCGTCGTCGAGCGACGTCACCAGCCAGGACGGGGTGCGGATGCCGGCCAGCTCCGAGTCCGAGATCAGCCCGGTGACGATGCCGCAGATCGGGATCGAGGAGGCGAACAGCCCCGGATAGGCCACTGTCATCTTCATCGACATGTAGCCGCCGTTGCTGCAGCCCACGACGTGGATCCGGCGCGGGTCGACCGGGCGCCGGCGGGCCACGTCGCGGATGATCTCGCGGATCAGCGGGGCGAACCGGTCGCCGTCCGCCATCCAGTACGAGAAGCTCTGCGGCGCCACCACGTACGCGTCGTCGAAGATCCGCTGGGCTTCCGGGGTGGCGAAGCCGAGCGCGCCCCGGTTGGCCCGCAGCGTGGTCTCGTTGTCGTAGTAGCCGTCCGGCAGGGACGCGCCCTCGCCGCCGCCGTGCAGCCAGACGACGAGGGGACGCCTGCCGCGGCCGCGCGGGGCGTACAGGCGATATTTCATCCCGGACGCGGATTCGTGGTAGCTGAACGCGTCCACCTCGGGATTCGACAACCGGCCCTGCGAGAACTGGGAGATCGTCACCGGATGTCCGCCGCGGAGCACAAGAGGCGTGTTCTGCGTGATGGTGTAGACGAGGTCGAGCCGGACATTGCGGCCCCGGCTGACCAGATAGCCGAGCGTGCCGCCGCCGACCTGGCCCTCGGCGTGCGCCAGCTCCAGGACGATGTTGCCGCGCCGGTCGAGGCGGGCCGCGGTGACCGTACGGTCCAGGTCGTACTCACTGAAGATCGGCTCGCCGGGCGCCAGCGGGCTGGTCGCCCGGGCGTGCACGCGGAACGTGCTGGTGGTGACGCTGGCCGGGTCGATGCCGCCGAGCCGGGCGGTCCGCAGCGTGACAGCGGTGACCTGCTCGCCACCGTCCAAGGTCTCCGCATTGAGATCAAAACCGACGGCTTCGGGTACGGGCGAAGCGCCGGCCAGGGCGGCGGATGCTCCGAAACCGGCGCCCAGCCCGGTGCTCAGGCCGGCACCCAGGCCGGCGCCGAGACCGGCGGTGAGAGCGCTGCGACGGCTGATCGGCATGATAACCCCCCGGGTGGCAAGGAATCGACGAACATCGCTGCCTGCAAGGTACTGTCGCCGAAACGGCCTCGCAACAGCCCGGAAATCACTTACGATCGCGGCCGGGGGGTATACGCAGATGTCGATTCGCCGCGCCGTCGCCGTGATCCTGTCCACCGTTCTCGCCGGTACCGCCGGAACCCTGGCGGCCCCGCCCGCGTACGCCGGCGGGGGTCAGCTGCCCGCCCGGCACGCGCTGCGCGGGCCGGTCACCGACGAGAACTTCTACTTCGTGATGGCCGACCGGTTCGCCAACGGGAGCGCCGCGAACGACCGGGGCGGGCTGCCGGACGACCCGCTGGTCAGCGGGTTCGACCCGACCCGCAAGGGCTTCTACAACGGCGGTGACCTGAAGGGCCTGCGGGACCGCATCGACTACATCCAGGACCTCGGCACCACCTCGATCTGGCTGACCCCGAGCTTCCAGAACAAGCCGGTGCAGCTGGAGGACGGGCCGTCAGCGGGGTACCACGGCTACTGGATCACCGACTTCACCCGGATCGACCCGCACCTGGGCAGCAACGAGGAGCTGCGGGCGCTGGTGGACGCGGCCCACGCGAAGGGCATGAAGGTCTACTTCGACATCATCACGAACCACACGGCCGACGTGATCGGCTATCAGGAGGGCGCGCGGCAGCCCTACGTCAGCAAGGACCAGGAGCCTTATCGGACGGCCGACGGGGCGCCCTTCGACGACCGCGACTACCCGAGGGTGTTCCCGCCACTGCAGTTCCCGTACACGCCGGTGCTCGACGAGTCCGAGAAGAACCTGAAGAACCCGGCGTGGCTCAACGACGTCACGCTCTACCACAACCGCGGCGACACGACGTTCACCGGCGAGAACTCCTACTACGGCGACTTCTTCGGCCTGGACGACCTGTTCACCGAGAACCCGCGGGTCGTCCGCGGGATGATCGACATCTACCAGACCTGGATCGCGGACTTCGGCATCGACGGGTTCCGCATCGACACGATGAAGCACGTCGACGACGTGTTCTGGCAGAAGTTCGGCCCCGAGGTGCTCTCCTTCGCCCGCGCGCAGGGCAAGCGCGAGTTCTTCATGTTCGGCGAGGTCTTCGACACCAGCCGCAGCTTCACCTCGCGGTACACCACGAGCAACCGGATGCAGGCGGTCCTCGACTTCCCGTTCCAGGCAGCGGCCCGCGACTTCGCGTCGCGCGGCCACGCGACGAGCGAGCTGGGGGAGTTCTTCGCCGGTGACGACTGGTACACCGACGCCGACTCCAACGTCTACGAGCTGCCCACCTTCCTCGGCAACCACGACATGGGCCGGATCGGCAACTTCGTGGTGACCGACAACCCGGGCGCCGGCGACGCCGAATGGCTGGCCCGGGACCGGCTCGCCCACGAGCTGATGTACTTCTCCCGCGGCAACCCGGTCGTCTACTACGGCGACGAGCAGGGCTTCACCGGTCCCGGCGGCGACCAGGACGCCCGGCAGACGATGTTCGCGAGCCGGGTGCCGGAGTACCTCGACGACGACCTGCTCGGCACGAGCGCCACCCACGCGCAGGACAACTACGTGGCGTCGCATCCGCTCTACCGGACGATCAGCGGGCTGGCCGAGCTGACCCGCCGGCATCCGGCGCTGCGCGACGGCGCCCACCAGCACCGGTACGCGTCAGCGGGTCCCGGCGTCTACGCGTTCTCCCGGATCGGCCGCGACCAGCAGCGCGAGTACGTGGTGGCGCTCAACAACAGCGAGCAGCCGGCCACCGCGGCGATCCCGACCTATGCCGATCGCCAGGCCTTCACCAGGGTGTACGGCACCGGAGCACAGCGGGCGGCCACGGCGAACGGCACGCTGACCGTGACGGTCCCGCCGCTGTCGGCCGTGGTCTACGCGTCGGCGGGCCGGATCCCGTACTCGACGAAGGCCCCCGCCGTCGCGCTCAGCGCGCCCGTCGCGGCGACCGAGACGCCCAGCCGGATCCAGGTCGGCGCCGACGTCGGCGGCTCGTCGTTCTACGAGGTCACGTTCTACGCCCGCAGCGGCGGCGGCGCCTGGACGCCGATCGGCACCGACGACACCGCGCCCTACCGGGTGTTCCACGACGTCGGCTCGCTGCCGGCCGGCGCGGAGGTGCAGTACCGGGCGGTCGTGCTGGACAACCGCGGGCACACCGCGACCAGCGCGCCGCGCGCCGCCCGCGTCCCGGCGCCGCGGCTGACGATCGAGGCCCCGGCCGAGGGCAGCAACGTGCGCGGCCGCCTCGAGGTGCGCGCGGTCGCCGACCCGGAACGCGGCACCCACGTGGTCCGGATCGACCGCAGCATCGCCGGCGGCGCGTGGACCCCGGTCGGCACCGACAGCTCGTCACCCGCGTACACCGCCGTCGACGATCTGACTGCCCTGAATCTGACAGCCGGCACGGCGATCCGGTACCGGGCGGTGCTGAACGGGCGAGCCGGGGAGGTGCGCACGGTCCGGTACGCCGGGCCGCCGGTGGAGATCGCCACCCTGCGCTACCAGCGGCCGGCCGGCGATTACGCCGGATGGGGCCTGCACCTGTGGGGCGACGGCGTGGACCCGGCGCTGCTGGCCCGCATCACCTGGGACAAGCCGATGCCGCCGACCCGGATCGGGGACGACTGGGCGGAGTACGACATCCCGCTCGCCGACGACACGAAGCCGGTCAACTTCATCATGCACCTGCCGAACGGCGACACCGTGCCGACCAGCCGGGAGCCGGGCGGCGACCGGTCGTTCCTGCCGATCGACAGTCCACAAGTGTGGATCAAGCAGGGGGATCCGGCCGTGTACACCAGCCCACCGACCGGAGGATGAAAGTGCCGGCGATGAACCCCTAAGGTCGGTGTGGTGACAGCGGACTACGGCCTGGGCATCGATCTCGGCACCACCCACACGGCGGCGGCCGTGAGCACCGGTGGGCACGTCGAGTCGGTCCGGCTGGGCGCGCGCCGGATGGAGATCCCGTCCGCGGTGTTCGTCAAGGACGACGGCGAGCTGCTCGTCGGCGAGGCCGCCGAGCGGCGCGGCCGGGACGAGCCCGGCCGGCTGGCCCGCGAGTTCAAACGGCGGCTCGGCGACTCGGTGCCCATCCTGGCCGGTGGGATGCCGTTCTCCGCGCACGCGCTCACCGGCAAGCTGCTGCGCTTCGTGCTCGACACCGTGACCCGCGGCCAGGGCGGGCCGCCCGCGCGGGTGGCGCTGACCTACCCGGCGTACTGGGGTCCGTACAAACGTGAGCAGCTGGACCAGGCGATCCGGCTCGCCGACGCGGGCCCGGTGCGGCTGCTCAGCGAGCCCGAGGCGGTGGCCCGCTGGCGCAACGTCGCGTCCGGGCAGACGGTGGCCGTCTACGACCTCGGCGGCAGCGGCTTCGACGTGGCCGTGCTGCGCCGCGAGGGTGACACGTTCACGCTGCTCGGCACGCCGGAAGGGGTCGACCAGCTCGGCGGCGGTGACTTCGACGCGGCCGTCTACGCCCATGTGCTCGGCGCCCTCGACGGGGTCGATCTCGGCGATCCGGAGACCGCGCCGGCGCTCGCCCGGCTGCGGCGGGACTGCGTGGAGGCCAAGGAGTCGCTGTCGTTCGACACCGAGGTGACGGTGGCGGTCGCGGTTCCGGGGCGGCACACCCGCGTGCGCATCAGCCGTTCGGTGTTCGAGGGCTTGATCGCGCTGCCGGTCCGCGACACCGCCGACGCGACCCGGCGGGCGCTGCGGTCGGCGGGCGTGACCGCGGACGATCTCAGCGGGATCCTGCTGGCCGGCGGGTCGTCGCGGATCCCGCTGGTCCGGCGCGTGCTGGCGGACGAGTTCGGCCCGCTGGTCGCCGCGGACGCGCATCCGGAGCTGAGTGTCGCGCTGGGCGCCGCCTCGATCAGCCGCCGTGCGCCGGCCGTCGCCGACTCCGCGGGTCCGGCTTCCGCGGGTCCGGCTTCCGCGGGCCCGGCTTCCGCGGGTACGGGGAAATCTCCCGTGGACGAGCCCTCCGAGGAGCATGTCGCGGCGTCGCGGGGGAGTGCGGCGACCGCCGGCGCGGCCTCGGAGATCTCCCGCCGCGAGTCGGCAGCCGTGGTGTCCAGCGGCGGCCCGCGCACCGAGACCGCCGCCACCGAGCCGGCCGGCGGCTCCCCGGGCGCGCCGGGCGCACCCGCGCTGGGTGCGACCACCGTGCCGGCCGGGTCAGGTGCGACGACGGTGCCGGCCGGGCCCGGTTCGCCGGTTCCGGGGGAGCCGGCCGCCGCGGCGCCGGATCGGCCGCGGTCGCCGGCTGAGCGTCTCGGGTTGTCGCTGCGGGGGCCGGAGAAGCTGGACTTCACCGACCTGCGCACGCCCGTCGACCCGTGGGCCGCCGCCGAGGCCGAGGCCGCTGCCCGTGCGGCGGAGCACCAGTTCGGCGGGGTGTCCGGGGACGCTGCTCCGGCCGTACCCTCGCAAGCGGTGGAGCCGGGCACGCAGTTCATCGCGGCTGCCCCGGGGGCGGATGCCGCGCCCGGCCGGCGCCCGCCGGTGCCGGCGATGGCCGGATTCGTGGTGATGATCGTGGTGTCCGCTGTCGCCGGGGTCGCGATCTCCTCGTCGCTGTCCGACGCGCGCGAGGGTGAGGCCGCCGGACCGGGCGGATCGGCGAGCGCCGCCGGACCGGGCGGGATCCCCGAGGCCAACCTGGTGATCCGCGTCGACACCGGCGGCCCGATGGGCTCGGCGAGCTGGCAACCGACGATCCAGACGCTGAACGCGGCCACCGGCAAGCGCGAGCCGCTGACCGGCACCGAGCCGGGCGACACCCTCCCGCGCTGGTCGAACGACCGCTCGATGATCGCGTTGACGCACCGGAACCCGGACCGGACCAACGAGATCTACGTGATGGACCGCGACGGTGGCAACCGCCGCAAGCTCGTCGGCGGCGTCACCGGCGGCCGGGTCGTGTGGTCGCCGGACAACCGGACGGTCGCCTACGTCAAGGTGCGCAACGGCGTCCCGCAGATCTTCACGATGCCGATCGACGGCGGCCCGGCCGAGCAGATCACCGTCTCGGCGAACGACAAGGACGACCCGGTCTGGACCCCCGACGGGAAGTCGATCATCTATTGGGCGAAGATCGACGGCGTCCGGTCCCTCTGGAAGATCTCGGTGAGCGGCGTCTCCGACAACCGCGCCGTCACGGACCCGGGCCTCGGCGACGCGGTGGACCCGGCGATCTCCCCGGACGGCAGCCTGATCCTGTTCACCCGCAAGATCGACGACAACTACGACATCTGGTCGGTCGAACCGGACGGCTCCAACGCCAAGCCGGTCACCAGCGACGCGACCCGCGAGATGGACCCGACCTGGTCGCCGGACGGGACGTGGCTGGCCTACGTGCGCGGCGACCTCAACCATCCGGCGGTGGTCATCGAGCGGGCCGACGGCGCCGACGAGCAGACGCTGACGACGAACGGCGCCCGCGAGGGCCACCCCTGCTGGTTCTGACCTCTCAGGCCTTCCGCCGCAGGGGTTCGCCGACCTCGTGCAGGTAGCGCAGCGCCTGGCGGTAGGACTCGATCAGGCCGGTCTCCGCGTAGGGGACGCCGAGCTCCGCGCAGTACGCCTGCACGATCGGCTTGGCCCGGCGCAGGTTCGGGGTGGGCATCGCCGGGAACAGGTGGTGCTCGATCTGGTGGTTCAGCCCGCCCAGTGCCGCGTCGATCAGCCGGCCGCCTGTCACATTGCGCGAGGTCAGCACCTGTTTGCGCAGGTAGTCCTCGGTGCCGTCGGGGTGCGGCATGCCTTTGTGGTTCGGGGCGAACGTCATGCCGAGGTAGACGCCGAAGACGCCCTGGTGCACGACGAAGAACGCGGCCGCCTGCCACGGGGTCAGCACCACCGCGAGCGCGCCCAGGTAGGCGACCGCGTGCAGCGCCAGCAGGCCGGCCTCCAGCCCGCGGCGTCGCATGCCCGGCCGGCGCAGCGCCTTCACGCTGGAGATGCGCAGGTCGAGGCTGAGCAGCGTCAGCAGCGGGAAGAAGAGGCCGGCCTGGTGGCGGTTCACGAACGCGCTCAGCCCGTGCCGCCCGAGCGCCGAGTGGGTGGCCCAGATCAGCACCTCGGGCTGCACGTCCGGGTCCAGGTCGTCGTGATTGGGGTTGTTGTGGTGGCGGGTGTGCTTCTCCTGCCACCAGCCGTAACTCATCCCCACCGCGACGTTGCCGGCGATCCGGCCGACCAGGCAGCTGTACCGGCGGGTCCGGAACACCTGGCCGTGCGCCACGTCGTGGGCGAGCAGGCCGACCTGGGTGAACGCGACACCCATCAGCGCGGCGACGGCGAGCTGCCACCACGACTCACCGAGGATCACGAACGCCACCCCGACGCCCGCGAAGAGCGCCGCCACCACCGTCATCCGTACGGCGTAGTAGGCCGGCCGCCGATCGAGGAGCCCCGCCTCGGCGATCCGCCGGTTCAGGGCGGCGAAGTCGCTGCCGGCCGCTCGGGGCCGTTTCATCGCGGACGTCATGATATGTGTGACTCCCTCGCGAGGCGCTCCTGCGTCACGAACGACGAGGACAGCTCGGAGGGTACGGGGTGAGCCCGCTCCGCACCCGGAGAACGCGAATTCGGGTCACGCGGCGGTGCGACGTCTCATCGGTAGTACCTCAGGGTGACCGGGCCGAGCAGGCCGTAGGCCTGGCGTGCGGCGATGCCGAAGACGGACGGGCTGGTGGTGCGCAGCCGGTTGAGCAGGGTGGTGGCGACCTCGACCTCGATGGTGTTGACGCCGCGGCGCAGGCGCAGGTCGGCGACCGGCGCCAGCACGTCGATCGGGGGCAGCCGGCGGCCGTTGAGCCGGACCCGGCAGGTGTCGACCACCTTGCCGAGGTCGAGCAGCGCGGTCGTCGGCGACGCCGCGGTGATCGTGGTGCGGTACCGGCCGATGCCGGAGACGTCGGCCAGTTCCGGGATGGCGGACCAGGGCACCAGCTCGGTGAGCGTCACCTGGTGCTTCGTCACGCCGCTGGGCTGCCAGTCCTCGACCTCCAGCTCCCACGGCGTCGTCACCGGAGCGACATCGGTGAACGTCCGGCTCGGCACCGGCACGCGACGCCGCTCGAAGGCGATGAGACGGGACTGGCCCGGCTGCAACGCGACACGGAGGCGGACCCGGTGACCGTCCCGCTCGTGGGCGATCCCCTCCCGGGCGCCCGTCCAGGCGTTGATGACGACCGGCACCGACGACCGGGACTCGGTGGTCAGCCACACGTCGTGGTCGATCGCCGGGATCACCCGGTTCTCGGCGTGCCGGGCGTTCGCCAGGTAGTAGTAGTCGTCGTCCCCGTCGACCCGGCGCACTGTCATCAGCGACGACCGCGCGTACTCGACGTCCCGCTTCACCCCGAGCTCCTCCAGGGCGGCCGGGATCCCGGTCTGGTCGGCGACGTTGCGGACGACCGGCAGGGCGAGCAGTTGCTGCAACAGGGGCTGCAACTCCGCGGGGTGCACGTCGGACCAGTTGCCGATCACGATGGTCGGCAGCCCTTTCCGGGCGAACGACAGGAGCTGCTGCGCGCCCCGTACCGACAGGGTGTGGTCCTTGCCCCGGAACGCGTCCCCGTCGAGGATCATCGCCTTGTAGCGCGGCGGGCCGAGCCGGCCGTCGCGGACCTTCGCGGCCGGCAGCGACAGCGACGCCTCGTCGGCGAAACCGTGCGTCCAGCCGATCGGGATGCCGTCGTTGGTGGCCCAGGGCGCGCCGATCCCGGTCGCGGTCCAGCCCTTCTGCCGGAAGAACACCAGGTCGGCGCGGGCGGTTCCGGTCTGGAGCACTTCCTGGGTACGGGCGAACCACCCGGACACGTCCCGGGCGTGCCGCCACGTCGGCTGACGCGGGCCCCACGCCTCCGCATAGCCGATGCCGTTGCCGTTGTAGGGCGAGAACGCCGCGAACCCCGGCCACGCCGCACCGGGCGCGTCCTTGTAGGCGAATCCGTGCAGGACCGCCTGGTTGACCCCGCCGGCGAACACGCTGCCCATCGTCTGCAGCACCTTGTTCCAGGTGGTGCTGTAGGCGCCGTTCGCGTAGGCGGCCGCCTCGCAGGAGAGCACCTTCTTCCCGGCCATGTCCCGGGCCGCGGCGAGCACCCGGTAATCGTCCAGGTTCTTGAAGCCGAGCGACTCGCTCTCCGCCACGTCGAGCAGGGTGGCGCTGCGGATCGCGTCGGTGGAGAGCCCGTACGGCTGGGCCCGCAGCTTCAGGCCGAGCGAGTGCGCGAAGTCGCGCAGCGGGATCAGGTGGTTCTCGTGGTACAGGTCGGAGAGCACCTGGTTGAACGCGTCCCGCGCGTGGTTGGTGGGATCGGCCGCGAACGAGTAGAGGTACTTGCCCTTGGGGTTGAGCAGGATCGGCAGCAGCGGCAGCAGGTCGGTGCCGGTGCGCTTCGCGAACTCGGCGGGCATGTCCGGCGTCCACAGCGTCCAGTCGGTCTCCAGTTCGAGGGAGTCCTCGAACAGGTCGCCGCCGGCGTCGCGCAGCAGCGTGCGGATGCTCCGGGTCAGGACCAGCTCGTTCCAGGCGTCGATGATCGCCGTGGTGCCGGCTCTGCTGAAGTGGTCGACCACGTAGGAGTCCGGGTCGGTGTGCGGGCCGCCCTCCGGTTCCTGCCCGGAGCCGCGGACCGTGTACGTGAAGAGCAACCAGTTACCCTCGCCGACGGTGACCTGCACCTGGCCGCCGACCGGGGTGATCGTCTGCACGGAGGCCGGGTCGAGCGTGGTGCCGGAGACCAGCCGGGCGATCTGCACCGCGAAAACGGAGGTGTCGACCGGCGCGGTGATGCCGCCGGTGAAGGGCGTGACGGTGTGCACCAGCTCCTTCGCGGCGGCCGGCGACTCCGGCGTGATGCCGGGGACAGCGGCGGGCCAGCTCGGGCCGACCGCGAGGTCGATGGTCACGCCGCGCTTCCTGGCCTGGCGCAGCGCGGCCTCGACGGCGTCGCGCCAGGGCCGCGTGCCCCAGCCGTGCCCGGCCGGATCGAGGTCGACGCCGCCGCGGATGCTGTGGTGCACGTCCTGGATCTCCATGCCGGCGAACCCCGCGTCGGCGATCTGGTCGATCTCGCGGGCGATCTCGACCGGGTCGACCAGGCCGTGCGGCCACCACCAGCGGAACTTGGCGCCGGCCTCGAACGGCTTCAGGGCGCCGGCCTGGTGAGCGGCGGCGGCCGAGGGCCAGGGGAGGGCCGCGGCGGCGGCGCCGGCGGCGCCGAGGGCGAGAACGGAACGGCGTTTCATCGGGTCTTCTCCAGGAGGGTCGCGGTGATGACTGCTTGCGGGCGCAGGGTGACCGGTCCGGCCCGGTCCGGCCCAGCCGGACGGGAGGATCTTGTTGCGGGAGTTGGCGAGGGTGTTGGTGAGGGTCTTGGTGACGCCGACGCTGATCGTGTTGACGCCGGGCTTCAGCGCGCTGGTGACGTCAACCGTGTAGGGGCGCGGCCGATCCACGCGTCGCCGTCGGTGCGCGGTGCGGTCGGCGCGCCGGTGATCGGGTGAGCGAGGGCCGGGGTGGGGACGGCGGTGGTCGGCAGAGCTGCGGCAGTGCGGGCGGGCAGGAGGGGGCGGGGCACGGCGGCTCCAAAGTGAAATCGTTTCAAAGCGCGGCGGCGGGGCGTGTGCTCTTGACGAATCGAAGCGTTTCGCCTAGGGCTGTTAATCAGCGACAATCGGGGGAGTTGCGAATGTGAAACGTTATAAACACGGCCGTGACGTCACGTTAATATGAGTCGTGGATCACGTCAATAGACGGTGGTGGGGCTGGGTGGGGCTGGCGGTGGGCGCTGGGGGGTCACAAGTCGGGAACCCGGCGTGCGGCGCCCGGCGTGCGGCGATGTCGTTGCGTGTCACGCTGGGTTCCGGCGGTGGCGGAGCGCTGTGGGGTTTGCGTGATTCTGCGGGGCCTGGAACGTCCGCCGGTTTCCGGTAAGCGCGACGTTTACCTCGGATGCCGGCACGCAGGGTGACAACGGTTCGCGCTGACGGGCGGCCCTGGCCCTGGTCGCCGTCGGGTAGCCCTCGGCGGCGATGATGCGCTCGGAGTGACGCGCACCGAGAAGTTTGCCGCGCCCCGGCCGCTCCGGGGTTCCCGGCTGCGCTCCGGCCCACCCCCGGCCGCGCTCCGGCCCACCCGCGGCCGCGCTCCGGCGGCTCCCGGCCGCGCCCCGGCCACCCGCGGCCGCGCTCCGGCCCACCCGCGATCTTGGCGACCTACGCACACGCTGGACACACGCGCAGGACGAGACCAACTCGCCAAGGTCGCGTGGGGGCGGGGAGGCGCGGCGGCGGGTCGGGGCGGCGCGGAGAGGCAGGGGACTATCGGGTGTAGATGGTGTTGAATGGCGGCCATGTCATGGGTTCAGCGGATCGTGGAAGTGACCCGTGCTCGCCCGGAACCGCGTGACATCGCCTGGGCCCCCGTCGATTCTGAGCTTGGCGTCGCCGTTCCGCCCGACTTCCGGGAATTGTGCGCGCTCTTCGGCGGCGGCTATTTCAACGGTTTTCTCCGGCTCCTGACCCCGACGGCCGTGGACAGCGTGCTCTATTGGTTCCGGATGCACCGGAAGAACCCGCAGTTCGACCACCTCTACGCGCCCTACGGCATGTACCACGGCCCCGCCCGCCAGGCCTGCTGCGCTGGGGCGACGACTTGACCGAGGGGGAGTACTACTGGCTGGCGGATGCGCGCGTCGACCCGTACACATGGCCGGTTGTTGCCCGCAAGGACAGCCTCGAGCCCTGGCACCGATATGACATCGGCGTCGCCGAGTTCCTTCACCGGATGCTCACCGAGCATGACTTCACGCCGTTCACCGTGGCCGGCACCGTGAGCACGCTATTCGTCCTGCCCGAGGGTGTGACGATCACGAGCCCCGAGGAATGGAACTTCTGGGCCGGCGGCGATTCCTCAACCGGGGGCTGAGCACGCCGATACGACTCGTCCGCATGATGGGGAGGGGTCACCACCGTGAGACGACGGCTTGTTCTGGGTCCGGTCCTGGCCACGCTGGCAGTCCTCGCCGGCGCGGTCCCGGCGGAAGCAGCCGCCGCAGTCCCGGCGGAAGCAGCCGCCGCAGTCCCGGCGAAGGCCACGGCAGCTGTCACGGCGAAAGCCGGAGCGACTGTAACGGCAGCTGTCACGGCGAAAGCGACGGCGGAAGCCGGCACCACCTGGTCGAAGGTGATGACCCGCAAGCTCACCCTCGAGACGGCGCACGCCACGCTCACCGCGCGACTGCCCGCCATGCGCAAGACCGTGACCACGCGAAATGCCACAGTCGTCGCGGCCCGCAAGGCCGAGGCCGCCGCCACCGCGGCCCTGACCCGCGCGACGAGCGCGGACCAGGTCGCCCGGTCGAAGCACGCCGCCGCGAAGACCGTGACGGTGGCGGCGCGCAAGGCGGTGAGCGCCGCGAAGAAACAGCGCCCCTACAGCGGCAACCGGGTCGCGAAGGCGCAGAAGGCATGGACGGCCGCCGACGCGCAGATGCGGTCCCGTGCGGCCGCCGCGCGGCGGAGCGCCACGGCGCTGTCGGCCGCCCGCACCGCGTCCGGCGGGGCGAAGCGCCAGGTGACCGCCGCCGTCACCGCGCACCAGACGGCCGTCACCGCTGTCGCCAACGCCGAGGCGTCGGTGAAGGCCTGGCCGAAGACCCGTTCCGCGCTGGCCGCGCAGGCGACCGCCCTCAGCGAGCAGGTGGTCACGCAGACACGCGCCAACTTCACCACGGCACAGACCACCCGGGTGTACGGGGTGACCGTCAACAAGATCGTGGCCGTCCCGTTCCAGCGGATGATCGACGACGCCGCGAAGGCCGGCATCAAGCTGTCCGGGGGCGGTTTCCGCACGAAGCAGCAGCAGATCGCCCTGCGCAAGTCGAACGGCTGCCCGGACGTCTGGACCGCGCCCGCCTCGTCGTGCCGGGTGCCGACCGCGATCCCCGGGCGGTCCCTGCACGAGCTCGGCCTGGCGATCGACATGACGTCGGGCGGGAAGGGCATCAACAGCCGCAAGAACCCGGGCTTCGTCTGGATGGCCGCGAACGCCGGCCGGTACGGCCTCGTGAACCTGCCGTCCGAGCCGTGGCACTGGTCGATCACCGGGAGCTGACCCCCACCCGTAAGGCTTTAGGACGGCCGTCCTAGACTCTCACTCTTAGGACGGTCGTCCTAAAGGGGGATCGGTGATGGGAACGCGTGAACAGATCGTCGCGGCTGCGGACCGGCTGTTCTACGAGCACGGTTTCGAGCACACGTCGTTCGCGGCGATCGCGGAGGCCGTGCGCATCTCGCGAGGCAACTTCTACTACCACTTCAAGACCAAGGACGAGATCCTGGCCGCGGTGATCGCGTCACGGGTCGAGGCCACCCGCGAGATGCTGCGCTCCTGGGCGGACGAGTCGGGCGATCCCGCCGAGCGGATCCGGCTGTTCATCCGCATCGTCGTGACCAACGGGCCGGACATCCGTGCCTTCGGATGTCCGGTCGGGACTCTCACCGCGGAGCTGGCGAAGTTGCGTCATCCGTCGCGGCCGGAGGCGACCGCGCTGTTCACGTTGTTCCGCGACTGGCTCGGTGAACAGTTCACCGCGCTCGGGCATGAGACGGACGCCGATGCGATGGCGATGCACGTGCTCACGTTCAGTCAAGGTGTCGCGACCCTTGCCAACGCCTTCGGCGACGAGGATTTCGTACGCCGTGAAGTGGACCGTCTCGAGGCCTGGCTCGCCACGTGCTGACGCCCCTGGATCGTCACCGCGATGTCACTATGAGGGGGAATGGGATGTTCATCGTCTTACTGCGATTCGCCGAGAACAAGGCAGCCGTCGCCGAGCACATGCCCGGTCATCAGGACTGGATCAAGCAAGGTCTGCACGATCAGGTGTTCCTCCTGGTCGGCGGCATCCAGCCGGGTCTCGGTGGTGCGGTTCTGGCGCACAACACGACGCTGCCAGCGTTGCGGCAACGGGTAGCGGGCGACCCGTTCGTCGAGCATCGGGTGGTTGACGCCGAGATCCTGGAGATAGCGCCGGGCATGGCAGACGAGCGACTCAACTTCTTGATGCCGTCGAGTTGACGTGTTGCTGCATCAACCTGTCGTCGAGGAGAGCACCTGTTGACTTGACTTGACTTGACTTGCTGTTGATTCGCTACGTGTCTGACCCGGCTGTTCGGGCGGCTCGTGTGCACCGAATGCGCGGCGTCCTTCACCATCGCCGACAACCTGGCGGCGTCTCACCGTCCTGAACGCGCCGCGGAGAAGGTGGTCGTGACCTTCTGACCGTCAGTCGCGCAGGACGTTCATGGCGCGGTCGAGCAGGTCGTCCCGCGAGCCCGTGCCCTCGCCCGCACCCCACGCCTGCATGGCCGCGTTGTAGCAGGCCAGCGCGGACGCGACGAGCGCCCGGGGCGCCGGGTCCCGGTCGGCGGGCAGGTCTCCGGCCAGGCGCTCGGCGACCAGGGGGACCAGCAGGTCCTCCCAGGTCTGCTGCTTCTCCGCGTAGCGAGCCGTCATCGTCGGGCTCTCCTGGAGCATCCGCATGAACGACAGGGAACGCTCCGGCGCGTCCGCGTTCATGGCGGTGAACAGGTCGAACGTGCGGCGCAGCGAGGTCCACGGATGCTCGTCGCCGGGTCGCGCGCGGAACGCGGCCACGAGCGCCGGGCCGAGGTCCTCCAGCCAGGTCAGCACCACGTCCTCCTTGGCGCCGAAGTAGCGGAAGAACGTGGTGCGGGAGAGCCCGGCCTCGGCGGCGATCTGCTCCACGGTGGTGTTGTCACAGCCCTGCTCGGCGAAGAGCCGCGTCGCGATGGCGCTGACCTCGTCACGCATCGCCTGCCGGGTCCGCTGCCGCAGGGTCGGCCTCTTCGCTGTGTCGTTCACAACAGCATCGTACTCGGTCCTCAAGTGGGACCCAGTACCACTTGGCGTTACGGTTCCTCGTAGAGATCGTCCTGCAACGAGAACGAGGACCACATGTCGAAGCTGTTCACGCCCCTGGAGCTGGGCGCCCTGCGCCTGCGCAACCGCATGGTGATGGCGCCGCTCACCCGGCTGCGCGCCGGCGTCGAGGGCGTCCCCGGCGACCTGCTGGTCGAGCACTACCGGCAGCGCGCCTCGCTGGGCATGATCGTCACCGAGGGCACCTGGCCGGTACGCGAGGGCCGCACCTGGATCGGCCAGCCCGGCATCGAGACCGCCGAGCAGGTGGCCGGCTGGCGCCGGGTCACCGACGCCGTGCACGAGGCCGGCGGCACGATCGTCATGCAGATCATGCACGGCGGCCGGATCTCCCACCCCGAGATCGGCGGCACCGGCCGGATCGTCGCGCCCAGCGCCATCGCCGCCCCGGGCGAGGTCCGGCTTCCCGACGGCAGCAAGGCCGATCACCCCGTACCGGAAGCCTTGGATCGTGATGAGATCCCGGTCATCGTCGCCGGATTCGTCGCGGCGGCCCGCAACGCGATCGCGGCCGGTCTGGACGGCGTGGAGCTGCACAGCGCCAACGGGTACCTGCTGCACCAGTTCCTCTCGCCGGCCGCGAACACCCGCACCGACGAGTACGGCGGCTCGCCGGCCAACCGTGCCCGCCTGACCATCGAGGTCGTCACGGCTGTCGCCGAGGCCATCGGCGCGGACCGCACCGGTCTGCGGGTCTCCCCGGAGCACAACATCCAGGGCGCCCTGGAGACCGACCCGTCCGACGTCGCCGCCACCTACACCGCGCTGGCCGAGGGCCTCGCCCCGCTCGGGCTGGCGTTCGTCGACATCCTGCACGCCGACCCGGCCGGCGAGCTGGTCCAGAAGTTCCGGCACGCGGTCGGTGCCCCGGCGATCGTCAACAGCGGGTTCGGCGTCCAGACCACCCGCGAGGAGGCGACCCGCCTCGTCGACGAGGGAATCGGCGACGCGGTGGCGATCGGCCGCCCGGTCATCGCCAACCCCGACCTGGCCGTGCGCTGGGCCACCGAGGCCGGGGAGAACGCGCCGGACCCGAGCACGTTCTACGCGCCCGACGGTCGCGGCTACATCGACTACCCCACGCTCGACGTGGCGTAACGCACCTCGGTTACCCCGCAGGAACGGCCACCGCCTGCCGACAGTCGGTCCATGGCAGCTCGCAGGACCTGGCTTCTGATCGGCGTCACGGCGGTGGCCGTCGCCGGGTCGATCGTCAAGTACGACACCACCCCCGGCAACGTCCTTTACGTCGCCGTCTACCTGGCGCTGTGCGCGATCGCCTGGCACGCGGTCGCCCGGATGGAACCGGGCCCGCAGCGGTTGCCGTGGGCGCTGATCGCCGCCTCCCAGACGCTGTGGCTGAGCGGTGACGTGATCGAGCTGGCCTACTACTACCGGTCCAGCGTGCCGCCGGTCGGTCTGGCCGACGCCTGCTGGCTGGGCGGATATCCGCTGCTCGCGGTGGCCCTGACACTGATGGCCCGGCACCGGGCGCCGGGCCGGCTGCGCAGCGCCGTGCTCGACGGCCTGACGCTGACCGTGGCCGCCGGGCTGGCGAGCTGGCAGTTCCTGATCCTGCCGAACCTGAACACGGGACTGAGCCTGGCCGAGACGATCATCCCGCCGCTCTACCCGATCGCGGACATCGTGCTGCTCGCCGGGGTGCTGTTCATCGCGTTCTCGCCCGGCGACCGTGGCGCTCCGACCCGGCTGCTGCTCGGCGCGGTGATGCTGTACCTGGCCGTGGACATCGGTTACAACGTGCTGCCGTACTTCGTGGACTACGGCCTCGTGGAGCGCATCGGGCCGCTGATCATTCTCGGCAACGCGCTCATCGTCGGGGCGTGCGTGCACCCGCAGCGGGCGGAACTGACGCGCACCGGCGAACAGCTGAACCTCCTGCATCCGTCTCGGGTGCTCTTCCTGGGCCTGGCGCTGCTGACCGCGCCGACGCTGGCGCTGATGGAGAACGGCGTCGCCAGCAAGGCGATGGCCGCGCTGATCGCCACCGCCCTGAGCACCGGCTTCGTGCTCACTCGCTTCACCACTGCGGTTCGCGAGCAGGAGAAGGCCCAGGCCGAGCTGGCGTTCCGGGCCCGCCACGACGCGCTCACCGGGCTGGCGAACCGGGCCGTGCTCACCACCGAGATGGAACGGGCCCGCTCCGGGCCGGTCGCCGTGCTCTACCTCGACCTCGACGGCTTCAAGCAGGTCAACGACAGGTACGGGCATCACGCCGGCGACGTCGTGCTGGCCACCGTGGCGGCCCGGCTGTCGAGCGCGGTCCGCGGCACGGACCTGGTGGTACGCCTCGGCGGCGACGAGTTCGTGCTGTTCTGCCCGGACCTGCCCGAGGAGGAGGCGGTCCACCTCGCCGAACGGGTGCTGTCCGACGTGGCGCAGCCGATCCCGTTCCGCGGTGAGCTGCTCGACATCGGGGTGAGCGTGGGCATCGCGGCGTACGGTCAGCTCGACGGCGCCGACGTGCTGCGGACCGCTGACATGGCGATGTACGAGGCGAAGCGGCTCGGCCGGGGCCGCTGGGTGCTGGCCGGATGACGGTGCCGGCCGCAGGACGGTGCCGGCCGGAGGACAATGCCGGGCGGATAACGTAGCCGCGTGGATCTGACCGATGCCCGGGAACTCGCCACCGGCCTGATGCGCAAACACCGGCTCGCCGGTTGGAAACTGGTGTTCGACGACGCCAAGACCCGCGCCGGGGTGTGCCGCCACGACCGCAAGGAGATCGGCCTGTCCCGGCCGCTGATCCGCCTCTACGCCGCCGAGCAGGTCACCGACACCGTGCTGCACGAGATCGCGCACGCGCTCGCCGGCCCGCAGCACGGCCACGACCGGGTGTGGCGGGCGACGGCGCTGCGGATCGGCTGCTCCGGCACGCGGTGCGTCGCGGAGGACGCGCCACGGGTGGACGGGGACTGGGTGGGCACCTGCCCCGCCGGGCATCGCACGACCGCGCACCGCCGCCCGTCCCGGGTGCGGTCGTGCCTGGACTGTTCGCCCCGGTTCGACGAGTCAGCGATCTTCACCTGGACGTACCGGGGTCGGCCGGCGCCGATGCTGCCGTCCTACACCGCGGAGCTGGCGCGGATCCGGCAGCGCGACCCCGCCGGCGCACCGGCCGCCGTTCCCGCCGGCCGGGCGCTCGGCGTGGGGGAGCGGGTACGGCTGACCGGCGGCGGACGCTACGACGGGCTGGTCGGCACGATCGTGAAACGGGGCCGCACCCGGTATCACGTGCAGACCCCGTCGGGCGTGCTGGGAGCCCCGTTCGCGCTGGTGGAGCCGCTACCGGCGGGTGACCACGCGAGCCCCTAGGCGTCGTCGAGATCGTCCGCCCGGCGGTCGATCGCCTTGGCCTGCGCGGTGATCCGGTCGGCGAGCGCGTGCTGCCGCGCCTTCGTGGCCGGATCCGGCGACCGTTCGGCGGCCGCGTGCATCAGGGCCTCCGTCCGTTCCAGCTGGGCGGCGGTGTCGTGCATCGTCGAGGTGGTCCGATGCTGCGCCGTGTCGTCGTCATTCCGAGTCACACCCGGCTCTCTACCCACTCGGGTGGATCATCATTCACGAGTGCGCGAGCAGCGCGGTCATGCCGACGATCTCCAGCACCCGGCGGACCTGAGGTTGCACCTCCACCAGTTGCAGGGCGATCCGGCGCCGGGCGGCCATCGCGTACGCCTCGTCGAGCACCCGGATCCCCGACGAGTCACAGAACGTCACTCCGGCGAAATCCACGACGAGGGTACGGGTACCGCCCCGCTCCGCACCGGCCCGCAGCGCTGCCGCCAGTTCGTCGGCGGAGTCCATGTCGATCTCCCCGGTCACGCTGATCCGCGTGACGCCGGCGGGCGCCGAACTCAGTCTGATCATCGGTCCCGTCCGGTCTGGGGTGGTGGCTGTCGCCCGTACCGGGATACCCCAGTTCACCGACCGTACACGACCGTCAATTGACCGAGTTCCTGTGTGCACCGGGTCAGGGCCACGTACAGCCCGTTCCAGCCGCGGGGCTCGGCGGCGATGCCGTCCGGGTCGACGACCAGTGTCGCGTCCCACTCCAGGCCCTTCGCCTGGGTGGCGGTCAGCACCGGCACGTCGGCCAGCACCTCCCGCAGCCCGGCGACGCGTCCGGCGGGCGCGACCACGCCGACGGTGCCGCCGGTCCAGCGTTCCCGCAGCTCCCGCACCGCCTGGAGCGCCGCGCCGGGGGTCTCGTCCGGGGTTGCCGTGAGCTCCCACGGCTCGATGCCGGACGAGCGCACGGCCCGCGGCGGAGCGTTGCGGCTGCCGGCTTTCGCCAGCACCGGGCCGGTGAGCGCCATGACCTCGCGCGGTGTCCGGTAGCAGATGGTCAGCTCGGCGGCGGTCCACCTGTCGCCGAGCGCGGCCCGCACCGCCTGCGCCCAGCTGGTGTGCTGGTGCGCCGCCTCCGCCTGGTCGATGTCGCCGACCGCGGTGATGGATCGGCTGGGGCAGCGCCGCAGCACCATCTGCCACTGCATCTCGGAGAGCTCCTGCGCCTCGTCGATGACGACGTGCCCGTACACCCAGTCGCGCTGCCGCCGGGCGCGGTCGGCGACCAGCTCGCCGTCCGGTGCGGAGACCTGGTCGCCCAGCAGGTCGGCTGTCGCGTCGAGCAGCGGGATGTCGCTGGACGACCAGCCGCCGGGTTCGCCGGCGACGGCGGCGATCTCGGCCGGCGACAGCGACGGGGCGAACGTGGCCAGCAGCGCCGGGTCGGACAGCAGGCCGCGCAGCAGCCGCCCCGGCTCCCGGGTGGGCCAGAACGCCTCGACGAACCGCGCGATGACCGGGTCGGCGGCGATCCGCTCGCCCAGCTCCTCGATCTCCTCCTCGGAGAGCAGGCCGTCCACCGCGCCGCCGCCGTCGACGCCGTTGCTGCTGTCGAAGCGGGCGAGGATGTCCTCGTACCCCTGCTCCATCTCCGCCAGCAGCGTCTCACGCTGCTCCGCGATCGCCTCGGCGAGGAGGTGATGCAGCTGGTCGGCGAAGACCGCACGAGCCCGATGGTACGGGCGGCCCTGCACCGCCGAGGCGAGCGCCTGCGCGACAGCCGACTCCGGAATGACGGTGAACTCGCCCTCCCACCGCAGTCGCAGGTCGCGGGCCGGTGGGAACAGCGAGGTGACGTACCGCTCGAGCGTCTCCTGCCACACCGCCCGTCCCTTGATCTCGGCGAGGCGCCGGCTCTCGGCACGCTCCACCCGGACGCCGGGCACCAGCGTGTCGCAGGTCGCCGACACCACGGCGGTCTCGCCGAGCGCGGGCAGCACCTGGGCGATGTAGTCGAGGAACCGATCGGACGGCCCGAGCACCAGAACCGCCTGGTCGGCCATCTGCCGGTGGGTGAAGAGCAGGTAGGCGACCCGGTGCAGGGCCACCACGGTCTTGCCGGTGCCCGGACCGCCCTGCACGATCAGCGGGCCGGTCGCCTCGGCCCGGATGATGTCGTCCTGTTCGCGCTGCAGCGTGGCGATCGCCGTGGACATCCGGCCGGTGCGGCGCTGGTCGAGCGCGGCGAGCAGGGCGCCCTCGCCGACGAGGCCGGCGCCCGCGGCGCCGTCCAGGGGCTCGTCGTCGACGCCGAGGACGACGGATCCGGTGGTGCGGATGTGGCGGCGGCGGGCCTGACCTTGCGGGTCGACGGCCGTCGCGGTGTAGAACGGCCGGGCCGCGGCCGCACGCCAGTCCAGCAGCAGCGGTTCGGCGTCGGCGGCGTTGTCGGCGTCGGCGTCGGCGTTGTCGTCCGACGCCCGCAGCCCGATCCGGCCGACGTGCCGCACGGTGCCGTCCACGGCGTCGATCCGGCCGAAGACCAGGCCTTCCCGCGCCCGCCGCAGCTCCTCGTGCTGCGCGCGCAGCATCCGCTGCCGGGCCCGCTCGACCGCGTCGGTGGGGTCCGCCGCGAGCTCCGCCCGCAGATGCTCGGCGAGCCGATCGCGCCGGGCCGTGGCCCGGTCGAGAAACTCCTGCTCCTCGGCGATGGCAGACGTGTGGTGCGAATCAGAGTCCCTGCGCATCGCAGAAGGCTAAATCCATAAACGCGGAAAATGCCAACCGGAGAGACGGTTGCCTCAATTCTCTTGCGATTCCGGGCGGTCTCGCATCTCTCCTTTGAAAATCAATTCTTGACGGTACGGCCGAACTGTGATCTGACCAGCCTCCGGATGTGTTCGGCAGCCCGGTCCGCGACGATGTGCCCGACCGGGCGGGTGGTCAGGTCGCTGAGCGCGAACATGTCCAGCACATCGCCCAGGTAGGCCCAGTCCGCGGCGACCGGCAGGCTCTGATTCCCGGCGAAGCCGTCCCGGAAGCCGTCCCGGAATCCCGCGGGATAATCGTCGCTGAACCGGGCCATGTTGGCGGCGTCGGCATATGGGCTGCCGGAATAGCTGAACTCCCAGTCGAGCAGGGAACGCACTTCCCAGCCGCTGTCAAGCCGGGCCACCAGAATGTTTTTCGGATTGATGTCGGAGTGCACGAGCCGGGTGTGCCAGTCGATCTCCCGCAACGCTCGCGCGTGAACGGCGCACAGTTTCACCCAGCCGCGCCGGGTCTCGGCGTCGAGCCGCCCGGCGGGCGCCGCGCTCATGCAGTGCTCGGCCACCTCGGCGAGCTGCTCCGACCAGGGCCGCTCCTCGGCGACGTCCAGGCTCGCGCCGGTGAAGAACCCCCGCCGCCCGAACTCGACCCGCGCCACCCCGGCGACGGTCCGGCCGACTTCGGCGCCCAGCTCGGCTGCCTCGCGCCGGCCGAGGTCACCGGCCAGGACGTCGCTCAGGACGACACCCTCCACGTACTCGATGACCGTGGCCGACGGCGTGACCAGCAGAACCTCCGGAACCGGCACGTGCCGCCGGGCGGCGGCCATCACCCCGGCCTCGATCGCCGGGTCCGACCCGCCGAAGCGCACCACCACCCGTCGATCGGCGAGCGTGACCAGCAGCGTCTCGTGCGAGAACCCGCCGGCCAGCCTGGACGTGCTCACCACCCGGCTGCCCAGCGCCTGCGCCACGGACTCCAGTCGCTCGATCATGCGACAAGTCAATCAGGACGGTTGCGCGAGTACCTGCCCCGCCTCGGTGGCGATCTGACGCAACCAGAGGTGAGCCGGGTCGCGGTCGTGCATGGGATGCCACCAGAGTGTCTCCACCAGCGGGCCGAGGCTGAACGGCGGCTCGACGACGACCGCGCCGATGCCGGGTTCGATCAGCTCGGCGGCCCGGCCGGGGAGCACGCCGATGCGGTCGGTGCCGGCGACCAGGTAGGGCACCGGGAGGAAACCCTCCAGGGAGATGTCGATGCGCGGCTCGATGCCGCGGGCCCGCAGCTGGTGCACGGGCCCGGAGACCAGCGGCGCGTAGTGGTAGGGGATCACCCAGGGGCGGGTCGCGAGGTCGTCCCGGGTCAGCGCGCCCGAGCCGGCGCCGGCCGAGACGACGCACATCCAGCGGTCCTCGTAAAGGTCCAGCGCGGGCACCTTCGCCAGCAGCCCCTGCGGGAGCAGGATGCCGTCCACCGGTCGCAGCCCGTCCACGGGTCCCTGCACGATCTCCTGGTTGCTGTGCACGAACCGGAGCCGTACCCCGGGGGCTTGCGCACGCACCAGGTCGGCGAGCACGCGGCCGAACGTGGCGAGGTGCCCGTCGGTGAGCACGAGCGTGAACTCGTGGTCGGCGTGCTCCGCGTCGAATCCCGGCTGGGTCCGGAACACGCGATCGGTCCAGCTGAGCGCCTGCGCCGTGCTCTCGGTCAGGCGCTCCGCGAGGGGGGTCAGCTCGTAGCTGTTGCCGGCCCGGACCAGCAGCTCGTCACCGAAGTGCCGGCGCAGCCGGGCCAGCGCCGCGCTCAGCGTCGGCTGGGTGAGCCCGAGCCGCTGAGCAGCCCTGGTCACGCTTCGCTCGCGCAGCAGGGCATCGAGGGAGATGAGCAGGTTGAGGTCCAGGCCCACGGCGTCGGCTCCCACCGGTGATATCGATGACGTCTATGCAGACCATAGGGTATTTCGGTCTTCCCGATGGCGGTGGCGGGGATCAGAGTGTGCCGTAACGCACACGAAACAAGGAGGCGACCTTGTCGTCGCGACCGCACGTTCTCATCGCCGGTGGAGGCATCGGCGGACTCTGCCTGGCCCAGGGTCTGCGCCGGGCCGGGATCAGCTTCGCGCTCTACGAGAGCTCACCGGCTCTCGCCCAGGGCGGTTACCGCCTGCACATGAACGGCGAGGGCGGCCGGGCCCTGCGGCAGTGCCTGCCGGAACCACTCCACGAGCTGTACGCCCAGACCTCGCGCACACCGCCGCGCCGCGAGGTGATGGTCGAGCTGGACCATCAGGGCGCCGAGGTCGGCGCCCGCCCGCACATCGGCGTGGCCGACGACCCGGCCCGTCCGGACACCGCGGTCAACCGGCGCACCCTGCGCCAGATCATGGCCGTCGGCCTGGACGACGCCCTGCACTTCGGGCACACGGTCACCGGCTTCACCACCGAGGCGGACGGCGTCCGGCTGCACTTCGCCGACGGTGGCTCCGCGACCGGTGACGTGCTGGTCGGCGCGGACGGCATCAATTCCGCGGTCCGCGCCCAGCTGCTGCCCGAGGTGCCGGTCGTCGACACCGGTGTGCGCTGCCTCTACGCCCTGGCCCCGCTCACCGCCGGCCTGGCCCCCGCGCTGCCGGACGCGATGCACGACGGGTTCGCCGTCGCCGCCGGACCGGACGGCGTCATCTTCGCCTACGGCCTGTACGACCCGCGCCGCCCGGTCGCCGACGCCGCCGCCGAGCTCGCGCCGGGCGCCGCCATCGACCCGGTCGAGCCCTATCTCATGATCAACGTCAGCATCACCCCGGACAGCCCGCTGCGGCGCAGCGACGAGGAGCTCTGGGGCAGCGACGCGCCGGCCCGGCACGACCTGATGCGCGCCGCCGCGCGCGGCTGGCACCCGGACCTGGCCGGCCTGGTCGAGCACGTCGATCCCGCGTCGATCTTCCCGGCGTCGATCCGCCACCTCCGGCCGGCCGAGCCCTGGACGCCCGGCCCGGTCACGCTGCTCGGCGACGCCATCCACGCGATGCCGCCGAACTTCGGCGCCGGCGGCAACACCGCCCTGCGCGACGCCGCCGCCCTGGCCCGCGCCCTGCGGCGGGCGGCCACCGGCGAGGTGCCGCTGGTGGACGCGATCGCCGCGTACGAGGCCGACCTGCGGGCCGAGGTCTTCCCGATCCTGCGGGCCGCCATCGACCCCCGCTCGGCCGGCGCCGGCTTCCAGCCCGACGAGATCTACCCGACCAGACAGTAAGGAAAGACAGTGATCCACGAAGACGTCACGTTCCCGGTGGACGGCCTGGCCCTGCGCGGCAGGCTGTTCCGGCCCGACGACAGCGCGGGGACCCGCCTGCCGGTCGTCATCATCCAGAGCGGGCTCGGCGGCCCGGCCGAGTCGCTGTACGGCATCGCGCAGGGCTTCACCGACGCCGGGCTGGCCTGCCTGCTCTACGACCACCGCTGCACCGGTTACAGCGAGGGCGAGCCGCGCCAGCTGTTCGACCCGTGGCAGCAGTGCCGCGACCTGCGCCACGTGGTGACCCATCTGACAGTGCGCGACGACGTCGACGCCGATCGCATCACGCTGTGGGGGATCAGCATCGGCGGCGCGAACTCGCTCTTCACCGCCGCGACGGACCGGCGGATCCGGGCCGTCGTCGCGGTGATCCCGCCGGTCAGCGGCTGGTCCGCCCGGCAGCTTCAGCCGGCCGGGACGCTCGCCGAACTGGAGGCGCTCATCCCCGCCGACCGGCAGGCGCAGCTGCGGGGCGAGCCGGCCGCGACGATCCGGCTGCACGGCAAGCCGGCACCCGGCGACCCGGTGATGTTCAGCGACGAGGAGGGCCTGGAATTCGTCGAGAACATGATCCACGACCAGCCGAGCTTCCGGAACGCGATCACCGTCTCCACCCTGGACCACCTGTTCGAGATGGAGGTGCGCGCCTACGCCGAGCGCATCACCGCGCCCACGCTGATGGTCCTCGCGGCGCAGGACACCGTCGCGCCGGTCGAGGAGGCGCGCGAGATGTACGGGCGGATCCCCGAGCCCAAGGAACTCATCGAGTACCCCGGGCAGCACTACGAGATCCTCTCGCACCACTTCCCGGAGATCATCGCTCGGACCGCGGGCTGGCTCGCCGGTACCGTCAGTCGCTGACCGGCCAGGTCTTGGCGACCAGGGTGAGCACGTCGTAGGTGGCGACCGCCTCGCCGTTCTGGTTGGTCACCACCGCGTCCCAGCGGACCTCGCCGTAATCGGCGGTGTCGCGCGGCTTGATCTGCTTGACGGTCAGCGTCACAGCGATCGCGTCGCCGGCCTTCACCGGGGTGAGGAAGCGCAGGTTGTCGACGCCGTAGTTGGCGAGGACCGGTCCCGGTGACGGCTCGACGAAGAGGCCGGCGGCCAGCGACACGACCAGGTATCCGTGGGCGACGATGCCCCCGAAGAGCGGGTTGCGGGCCGCCGCCTCGGCGTCGGTGTGCGCGTAGAAGGTGTCGCCGGTGAACTCGGCGAAGTGCTCGATGTCGGCGAGGCTCACGACGCGTACCCCGGATTTGACGGTGTCGCCGATCCGCAGGTCGGCGAGGCTCTTGCGGAACGGGTGGACGTCCTCGACGCGCTGGTTCGCGCCGGCCGTCCACTGCCCGGTGACCGCGGTGAGCAGGTCGGGGGAGGCCTGGATCGCGGTGCGCTGCAGGTGGTGCAGGACCGCGCGGATCCCGCCGAGCTCCTCGCCGCCGCCGGCCCGGCCGGGACCGCCGTGGACCAGCATGGGCAGCGGGGAGCCGTGGCCGGTGGACTCCTTCGCGTCGTCGCGGTCGAGCACCAGGACCCGGCCGTGCCAGGGGGCGAGACCGAGAACGACAGTGCGGGCGACGTCCGGGTCGTGGGTGGCGACCGAGGCGACCAGGCTGCCCCTGCCGCGGGCGGCCAGGGCGACGGCCTCGTTCAGGCCGTCGTAGGTCAGCACGGTGCTGACCGGCCCGAACGGCTCGACGTTGTGCGGCTCGGCGGCGCCCGGCGCGGCCCGCAGCACGAGCGGGTCGAAGAAGGCGCCACGCTCCTCCAGGGAACCGATGATGATCTCGGAGCTGGCCCGCAGCGACTCGACCGCCTTGAACACCTCGTTGCGCTGGCCGACGCTGGCGAGCGGCCCCATCCGCACCTCGGGGTCGCGCGGGTCGCCCACGGTGATCTTCGCGAGGCGGGCGGCGAGGGCGTCCTCGACCTGGCCGGCGAGCTGCGACGGCACGATGACGCGGCGGATCGCTGTGCACTTCTGGCCGGCCTTGACCGTCATCTCGGCGACGACGCCCTTGATGAACAGGTCGAACTCCGGGTCGCCGGCGCGCACGTCGGGGCCGAGGATGGAGCAGTTCAGCGAGTCCGCCTCGACGCCGAGCCGCACCCCGCCGTCGATCACGTTCGGGTGGCGGCGCAGGATGCCGGCGGTGTGCGCCGAGCCGGTGAAGGCCACCGAGTCCTGCGTGTCCAGCTCGTCCAGGAGGCTTCCGGCGCTGCCGGCGATCAGCTGCAGGCTGCCCTCCGGCAGCAGCCCGGACTCGATGATCCGGCGGACCACCAGCTCGGTCAGATACGCCGTCTGGCTGGCGGGTTTCACGATCGTTGGCAGCCCGGCCAGGAACGCCGGCGCCAGCTTCTCCAGCATCCCCCAGACCGGGAAGTTAAAAGCATTGATCTGTACGGCCACGCCCGGCCGTGACGTGTAGATGTGCTGCCCGACGAAGGTGCCGCCCTTGCCGAGACGCTCGACGGCGCCGTCCAGGACGATCGTGTCGTTGGGCAGCTCGCGGGTGCCCTTGCCGGCGAAGCTGAACAGCGTGCCGATGCCGCCGTCCACGTCCACCGCGGTGTCCCGGCTGGTCGCGCCGGTCCGCACGGAGAGCGCGTAGAACTCGTCCTTGCCGGCCATCAGCTGCTTGGCCACCGCTTTCAGGATGGCGGCGCGCTGGTGGAAGGTCAGCGCCCGCAGCGCCGGGCCGCCGGTCTGCCGGGCGTGCTGGACCATCGCGGCGACATCCAGCCCGCGGCTCGAGATCCGCGCGACCTCCTCACCGGTGGCGGGGTCCCGCAGGGGTTCGCCCTCGTCGGCGGCGCGGAACCAGCGTCCGGCGGCGTAGCTCTCCAGCACGGCTACTCCTTCAGTTCCTTCAGTGGGCGGTTGCGTGGGAGGGGAGTCCGTGTCACCGTATTACAGACCGATCGTTAAGTAAATCCGTGCGGAGGGACCATGACGACGATGCAGGCGGCTTTCGATGCCACGATCGCCCGCCACGATCGCATCGAGCCACGTGACTGGATGCCCGACGCCTACCGCAAGACGCTGATCCGGCAGATCGCCCAGCACGCGCACTCGGAGATCATCGGCATGCAGCCGGAGGGCAACTGGATCAGCCGGGCCCCCTCCCTGCGGCGCAAGGCGATCCTGCTCGCCAAGGTGCAGGACGAGGCCGGGCACGGGCTCTACCTCTACTCGGCCGCCGAGACCCTCGGCGTCGCCCGCTCCGAACTCGTCGAGCTGCTGATCACCGGCCGGCAGAAGTACTCCTCGATCTTCAACTATCCGACGCTCTCCTACGCCGACGTCGGCACGATCGGCTGGCTCGTCGACGGCGCCGCCATCTGCAACCAGGTGCCGCTCTGCCGGACCTCCTACGGCCCGTACGGCCGGGCGATGATCCGGATCTGCAAGGAGGAGTCCTTCCACCAGCGGCAGGGCTACGAGCTGCTGATGACGATGATGGGCGGCACCGGCGAGCAGCGCGCGATGGTGCAGGAGTCCGTCGACCGGTTCTGGTGGCCGTCGCTGATGATGTTCGGCCCGCCCGACGACAAGTCGCCCAACAGCGAGCAGTCGATGGCCTGGGGCATCAAGCGCAACTCCAACGACGAGCTGCGGCAGAAGTTCGTCGACATGACCGTGCCGCAGGCCGAGGCGCTCGGCGTCACACTGCCCGACCCGGCGCTGCGCTGGAACGACGAGCGCGGCCACTACGACTTCGGTGAACCCGACTGGGACGAGCTGACCGCGGTGATCCGCGGCAACGGACCGTGCAACGCCGAGCGGATGGCGCACCGCCGCGCCGCGCACGACGACGGCGCCTGGGTACGGGAAGCCGCCACCGCCTTCGCGGCTCGCACCGCCGCTCGGAGCGCCGAGGCGGCCGGCCGATGACCGCGGACCGGCGGGACTGGCCGCTCTACGAGGTGTTCGTCCGGAGCAAGCGCGGCCTCAACCACGTGCACGTCGGCTCGCTGCACGCGCCCGACGACGCGCTCGCGCTGCGGCACGCCCGCGACGTCTACACCCGGCGCAACGAGGGCGTGAGCATCTGGGTGGTCCGCGCCGACGCGATCACCGCGTCCAGCCCGGACGAGAAGGACCCGCTGTTCGCCCCGAACGGCGACAAGGTCTACCGCCACCCCACGTTCTACGAGATCCCCGCCGACGTCCCCCACATGTGAGAGAGCCCGCGATGAACGACAGCGTCTACGACGGCCTGCTCGGCGGCGACTCGTCGCAGTGGGCGTTCGGCACCGACTTCGAGGACCCGCTCGCCGGCGTCGACACCAGCGTCCCGGCCGGGATCGACGCCACCCAGCTCGCCACCTACTGCCTGATGCTCGGCGACGACACCCTCGTGCTGTCCCAGCGCCTGGCCGAGTGGTGCAGCCGCGCCCCCGAGCTGGAGGAGGACATCGCGCTGGCGAACATGGCCCTCGACCTGCTCGGCCAGGCCCGGCTGCTGCTCGCCCGGGCGGCGGCCGCCGACCCGGCGTGCGTGCCGGCGCTGCCGGCCGGCTCACCGGTGCCGGCGGAGGACGCGCTGGCGTTCTTCCGCGCGGCGGAGCAGTTCCGCAACGTCCGGATGGCCGAGGTCCCCAACGGCGACTTCGCGCACGTCGTCGTGCGGCTGCTGCTGTTCGCCAACGCCCGCCTGGCGGTCCTGTCGCGGCTCCGCGACAGCGCCGACGCGGTGCTCGCCGCGGTCGCCGCCAAGGGCGTCAAGGAACTCACGTACCACCGGGACTGGGCCGGCCGCTGGTTCGTCACCTGCGCGCAGGGCACCGACGAGTCCCGCCGGCGGCTGCTCGCCGCGCTCGACCGGCTCTGGCCGCTGCACGACGAGCTGTTCACGCCGCACCCGGTCGAGTTGTCCCTGGCCGGCCTGGGCGTCGGTGTCGATCCGGGCAGCGTCCGCGCCGAGGCCGACGTCGTCCTGGACCAGGTCCTCGCCGTCGCCGACGTGCCCCGGCCCGGGACGCCCGGGGTGCGCGGGCGCACCGGGCGCGACGGCCTGCACACCGAGGCGCTCAGCCGGATGCTCGCCGAGATGCAGGTGGTCGCCCGCGCCCACCCGAACGGCCGATGGTGAACGTCCGGGAGCGGGCCGCCGCCGTCGCCGCCGAGGTGCGCGACCCGGAGATGCCGATGCTGACCCTCGCCGACCTCGGGGTGCTGCGCGACGTGCGGGTCGACGGTGACGTGGTGGTCGCGTCGATCACCCCGACCTACTCGGGCTGCCCGGCCATGGCCACCATGCGCGACGACCTCGTGCACCGGCTCACCGACGCCGGGTTCCCGCGGGTCGTCGTCCGGGTCGTCCTCGAACCGGCCTGGTCCAGCGACTGGATCACCGAGTCCGGGCGGGCGGCGCTGCGCGAGGCGGGACTCTCCCCACCCGGTCCCGCGGCGCACCGGACCGGGCCCGTCCCGCTCACGCTCGGGCCGTCGCGCCGCGAGGTGAGGTGTCCGCGGTGCGGCTCAGCCCGTACCCGGATCGTGTCTGAATTCGGATCGACCGCATGCAAGGCGCTCTATCGGTGCGGGGACTGCCTGGAACCCTTCGACCACGTCAAGGAGATCTAGTGACACGGTCCGCCTTCCACACGCTGCGGGTCGCGGCGGTCGAACGGCTCTGCGACGACGCTGTCGCTGTGACGTTCGCGGTGCCCGGCGAGCTGAGCGACGCCTACGCGTTCCGGGCCGGGCAGTCGCTCACAGTGCGCCGGGTGATCGACGGCCGGGAGGAACGCCGGTCCTACTCGATCTGCGCGCCGGTGGGCGCGGCGCCCCGGATCGGGGTCCGGGAGATCCCGGACGGCGTCTTCTCCAGCTGGCTGGTCCACGACGTCACCCCGGGAACCGGGATCGAGGTGCAGACACCGACCGGCGCCTGGGACGCCGACCCGGCCGGCGGCGAACGGCACCTGCTGATCGCCGCCGGATCCGGCATCACGCCGCTGCTGTCGATCGCGGCGACGGTCCTGACCCATCCGGACGCGCGGGTGTCGCTGCTCTACGGCAACCGGGCCAGCAACACCGTGATGTTCGCCGAGGAGATCGGCGACCTGAAGAACCGGTACGGGCCGCGGCTGCAGGTCACCCACGTGCTGTCCCGTGAGCCCCGGGACGTCGAACTCTTCTCCGGCCGGCTCGACGCCGATCGGCTGCGCCGGCTGCTGCGCGACGTGATCCCGGCCGAGACGTTCGACCACGTCTGGCTCTGCGGGCCGCTGGCGATGATCGAGGACGCCCGCGCCGTGCTGACCGCGCTGGGAGTGGCCGCCTCCCGGATCCACGTCGAGCTCTTCTACGTCGACGAGCCCCCGCCGCAGCCCCGCCGCGCCGCAGCCGAGATGACCGGGGCGGTCACCGCGCTCACCACGATCCTGGACGGGCGCAAGGCCACCGCCACCGTCGCGCAGAGCACCACGATCCTGGACGGCGCCCAGGCCAGCCGGGCGGACCTGCCGTTCGCCTGCAAGGGCGGGGTGTGCGGGACGTGCCGGGCGCTGGTGCGTGAGGGTGAGGTGGACATGCGGCGGAACTATGCTCTGGAGCCGTCCGAGCTCGCCGCCGGGTTCGTCCTGACATGTCAGAGCTTTCCGGTCACCGACACCGTGACGGTGGACTACGACGCCTGATCTTTCCGGTAACCGGGATGTCCGTCTGATCCCGTTTTAGACTCGCTGGAGCGCTCGCTTCGCTACAACGGGGGAAGAAATGCGAAAAGCTTTGTGTGTCATGTCCGCCATCATCGTCGCCCTGGTGGTGCCGGTTCCGGCGTCCGCCAGCGTCACCGGGTCGGGGTGCTCGGGCGAGATCCACGCGGTGTCCCGCGTGTGATCCGGGTTCGTCGCCGGGGGTCTTTCGGCCCCCGGTGTCGTTCGGCCCCCGGTTTCACCGCTTCGCCAGGCCGTCGAACGCTATCGACACGATGGCGTCCGCGACAGTGGCCGTGTCGTAGGTTCCCCCCGGGCGGTACCACTCGACCAGCGAGTTCACCATGCCGAACAGCAGCCGGCTGACCAGCTCCGGCGTGACGTCGTCGCGCAGGGCGCCCTCGGCGATCGCCGCGCGCACCAGGCCGGCGAGCTGATCGTCCAGCCAGCGGCGCCGTTTCAGCGCCGCCAGCTCGACCGGCGTGTTGCCCCGCACCCGCAGCAGCAGCGTCACCGCCGGCTGGTGAGCGGCCAGCACCTCCACCGAGCGCCGCACCACCCCGCGCAGCCGGTCGTACGCTCCGGCGCCGCCGTCGCTGACCGCCGCCGACACCACCGCGGTCAGCTCGTCGAGGGCGTCGTCCAGCGCCAGCCGCAGCAGGTCCTCCTTGCCGGCGACGTGGTGGTAGATCGCCGACTTCGTGACACCCAGCTCGGCGGCGAGATCACCGATGCTCGTCGCGTCGTAGCCCCGCCGGTTGAACAGTCCCACCGCGGTCCGCAGAACCGTCGCCTGGTCGTGCCCGGGCCGCCCGCGCCCGCGTCGGGCCGGTGCGGCCGGCTCGGATGACATCACGCCCGGAAGCTTCTCATGCCGCCCCGGAGAACGCCGATCTGACCACGGTGTTGCTGATGCACAGCCTCGAAGCCGCCGTGGTGATCGTCGCGTACCTGACCATGTACCTGCTCGGGTACGGCGGTGACACGCCCGTGTGGTGCCTGGTCTTCGGCGTTCTCGGCGCGTTGCAGCAGCAGCCGGCCGTGCAGCGCCGGCTCGCCGGTGGGGACCTGACCCGCCGGGCGAACCTGCGGATGGCGCTGCTCATGCTGACCGGCGCGGCGTTCGTCTACGGCACCGGCTGGGGTTCCGTGATGCTCTGCGGGCTCGCCCTGGTGGCGGCGTTGCAGATGCGGCTCTCCGGGCCGGGCGTGTGGCGCTCCGGGGTGCTCTGGACCATCCTCTGCGCGATCGGCGGGGAAGCCGCGACCGCCCTCGGCTGGGCCGGCACCTACCTGCCCGGCCACTCGGCGCCGGTGATCGCGATCGGGGTGACCGCGCTCTGCGTGCTGCTGACCCGCAACGTCGGCATCGCGGGGGAGCAGCGCGAACGGGCCGAAGCGGCCGCGATCGCCGCCGAACGCCGGTTCCGCATCATGATCCAGGAGTCCGCCGACATGATCGCTGTCTGGGACCGCGGCGGCGCCCTGTCCTACGTCAGCCCGGCCGTCCGCGGCCTCGTCGGCCTGGAACCGGACGAGGCCGACTCGGCGACCCTGCTGGCCCGCGTGCACCCGGACGACCGCTGGTTGATCCGGCCCGAGCCGGACGCCCTCGCCCCGCCGTTCCGGCAGATCGAGTTCCGGCTGCTGTCCCCGGACGGCAGCTACCGGTGGGCCGAGGCGCGGGTCCGCGACCTCACCACCGACCCGGAGATCGTGGGTCACCTGGCCAACCTGCGTGACATCCACGACCGCAAGACAAGTCAACAGCGCCTGGCGTACGCGGCCAGCCACGACCAGCTGACCGGGCTCCGCAACCGGGCGGCGTTCGGCCGCGCCCTGGACGACGCGTGCGCTGCGGGGGAGACCGCCGTGCTCTTCGTGGACCTCGACGGGTTCAAGCAGGTCAACGACCATCATGGGCATGACGCGGGTGACGCCTTGCTGATCGCGGCCGCGCGGGTCCTGCGGGACAACGCCGGGGAGGAGGCCTCGGTCGGCCGCTTCGGCGGCGACGAGTTCGGCGTGGTGCTGCCCGGTGACGACGAGCTCGCCCGCCGGACGGCCGAACGGATCGTCGCCGCGATGCGCGAGCCGGTCCTCTTCGAGGGCAGGGAGCTGACGTTGCGCTGCAGCATCGGGGTGGCGCTGTCCCCGGGCGGCGCCGGTGACCTGCTACGCCGCGCCGACCTGGCGATGTACGCGGCGAAGCGCGCCGGCACTCATTCCTACGAGGTGGCCGCCCCGGTCGCGGCCTGAGCCCTCCCCCCGGTGCCGTGCTCCTGCCCCTGCGCCTGCGCCGTGCCCCCGCCCCTGCGCCTGCGCCGTGCCCCCGCCCCTGCGCCGCGCCGTGCCTCGCCCCTGCTCCTTGCCGTGCCCCGCCCTGTGCCTCGCCCCTCGCCTCGCCCCTCGCCTCGCCTCGCCTCGCCTCGCAGATCTTGGAACGCGTCGGCCCAGCCGTAGCCCATCCATGTGATCAAGCCCGGATAACCGTTCTCGTCTACGGCTCGCTTTGCCCGGCCGTAGCGTGGGCCGGTAATCATGGCCGGATAACCGTTCTCGCCTACGGCTCGCTTCGCCCGGCCGTAGCGTAGGCCGGTAATCATGGCCGGATTCCTGCGCCGGCTACGGCTCGCACGGCGGTGACCAGCGACTGCGCCACCGAACGCCCCCGGCTGCGCCCTCGCCCTCGGCTGCGGTGCCGCGCTGATCACGGTGGCGTCGCTGGCGCGGGTCCCGGTCGCCCGCGCCCGGTCCCTGACGCCGAGCGCGGTGATCGGCGTGGCAACCGGAGCGGTGCTGCTGGCCGGAGCCGTGCTCTCCGCCGCCGCCGCGATCTGATCACTGCGCCGTGGCCGGCTCACTCGCGCCGTGGCCGGCTCTATCCGCGCGGGTCCTGCGCGGCGGCCGTCTCGAGGATCTGGCCGTTGCGCGGGAAGCCCGGCAGGGCCGTGGCCTTCGCCTCGCCGGTGGCCCACCGCGCGTCGATCTCGGCATCGTCGGTGATCAGCGCGGGCCAGCGCATCGGGACGCCGGCCGCCGCGGTCGGCCGCGGCGCGTCCATGAGCTGGACGTGCAGGTGCGGCTCGGAGGTGTTGCCGGTGTTGCCGACCGCCGCGAGCTGCCGGCCGGCCGGGACCCGCTCGCCGGCGCGGACCGCTGCCGATCCGCGGCGGAGGTGGGCGTAGACCGCGTAGGTCCCGTCGTCGTGTTCGACGATGATGTGGTTGCCGAGGATGCCGGAGACCCCGGCCAGTTCCCGGAGGAACGCCTCGACCGTCATCATCCAGATCAGCGCCGGCCAGGTGTCCCGGCTGCGGTGGTCGCGCTGCCGGTCGGTCACGCGCACCACGGTTCCCGGCGCCATGGACAGGACCGGGGCGCCGAAGCACGGGTACGTCCGCGGCGCGCGCGTCCGCAACGACCAGCCGATCGACGTGGCAGCGTCGGCGGACGGCTGCAGCAGGTCGACGGCGTACGTCTGCCCGTACGCCCGGACCCCGTGGCTGGGCACCGCGGTGCCGGGGCTGTTGAGCGCCACCCAGCGTCCCCGCACCGGCGGATCGAGGTCGACGGCTGGTCTGGTGGAGCGCGGGGGCCGCACGAAGGCCAGCGCGAGCGGCGCGGCCATGAGCGCCAGGTCGTACGGTTTCGGGACGGGCAGGACGGTGAAGGCGATGACGATCACGACGAAGAGCCGCCACCACCAGGTCTGCCAGCGGGCGATCGAGCGTTTCATCGGCGGGCTCCCAGCAATGTGGTCAGCAGGGGGATGACACGGGCGACCGGCACCTCGTACCGACCGCCGCCGGTCGTGTGCAGCCAGCCGGCGGCGACCAGCTGGCGCAGGTGGTGATAGACCTGCCCGCTGGTGCCCATGCCGTCGACCCGGATCAGGTCGTTGGCGGTGCTCGCGCCGCGCAGCACCTGCTGGAGCAGGCGGATCCGGGCCGGGTGCGCGAGCGCGGCGAGCGCCGCGACGTGCTGTGACCAGTCGCCGTCGACGAGTTCCTCGGTGCCGGCGCTCTCCTGCCACCGCGCGGCGCGGCCGTCGGGCAGCGTCACGTGCCCGGTGATCAGGACAGCGCCGGGGTCGCCGACCCGGGACAGCAGGCCGTCGAGCGCCCAGAAGACCTCCGGGTCGGGCGTGCCCGTGGCGCGGGGAGCCCGGAGGGTCTCCTCGAGGGCTGCCACGCGCTGTTCGAGCGCGGCGAGACGATCGGCATCACTCACACCGACAGGATAACGTAATTACGTATTTCCGTACGACTATGGTTTTTGCACTTCTCGTGCAATAACGTCGCGGCATGCCTGCTTCCTGGACCTTCGCCGTTGCTCGCGACGACCTCGGCCGCACCACGCTGGCCGAGACGGCCGTCCCCGCGCTCGCCGACGGGGAGGCGCTGTTGCGGGTGGACCGGGTCGGCCTGACCGCGAACAACGTGACCTATGCCGTGCTCGGCGAGTCCATGCGGTACTGGCAGTTCTTCCCCGGCGAGCGGTCCGGTCTCGGTCCGGAGTGGGGACTTCCGCCGCTGTGGGGGTTCGCCGAGGTGGCCGCGTCGACGGTGCCGGGCGTGGAGGTCGGCCAGCGGGTCTACGGCTATCTGCCGCCGGCCGGTCACCTGGTGGTGCGACCGGAGCGGGTCGACGGGACCGGGTTCCGGGACGCCGCCGCGCATCGGGCGGATCTCCCGTCGCCGTACAACGTGTACCGGTCGACGGCCGGCGACCCCGCGTACCGGGCGGACCAGGAGGATCTGCTGGTGCTGTTCCGGCCGCTGTTCTTCACGTCGTTCATGCTGGCGGACCAGGTCGCCGACAACGCGTTCTACGGCGCGGACCAGCTGATCCTGTCGTCGGCGTCGAGCAAGACCGGGTACGCCGCCGCGTTCGAGCTGCACGGTCGTGGCCGCCGCCTGATCGGGCTGACCTCGCCGGGCAACGTCGGTTTCACCGAGGCGCTGGGCTGCTACGACGACGTGCTGACCTACGACCAGGTCGACGCGCTCACGGTGGCGCCGTCGGTCTATCTGGATCTGTCCGGTTCACCGGAGACCCGGGCCGCGCTGCGCCACCGCCTCGGTGACCGCCTCGTCCGGGACATCGCGGTGGGGCTCACCACCCAGACGCCGAACGCCGAGGCGGCGGGCGAGGTGTTCTTCGCGCCGGTGCAGATGCGCAAGAGGCGCGGGGACTGGGGCCGGGAGGGCTTGGATCAGCGGTTCGCGGAGGCCTGGCAGCGGTTCGCCGAGGCGGCCGCCGGATGGGTCGACGTGCGGACCGGCGCCGGGCCGGAAGACTTGCGCAGTGCCTGGCTGGAGGTCTTTCAGGGGCGCACCGCGCCGCGCGTCGGGCACGTCGTCCACGCGTGAGGGCCGCGCGTCGCGGCCCTCACGGCATCGGAGACCTCAGGCGTTGCTGCGGTGCAGCAGGTGGATCTCGTCGGGCTCGGGCGGCAGGTCGCTGACCCCGGCCCGGACGGCCTGCTCGTGCCGCCGGTGCGCGGACGGCAGGGCGAGCGCGGCGGCGACAGCGAGGACCGCGACCGCGGCGCAGACCCAGAAACCGCTGGTGAAGGCGCTGTCGGTGGGCAGGCCCTGCGGGGTGGTGTTGGAGGTGATGACCGCCGCGACCACCGCGGTGCCGATGCTGCTGCCGATGGTCCGGGCGATCGTGTTGACGCTGGTGGCCTCGCCGGTCTGCGCGGCCGGGACGCTTTCGATGATCGCGTTGGACATCGCCGCGAAGGCGAAGCCGATGCCCGCGCCGGTCAGGATCCCGGATGCCAGGACCTGCCAGATCTCGCCGTGGGCGAGGGCCGGGAGGGCGAACGCGACGACCACGAAGACGGCGCCGAGGAACATCGGGAGCTTCGGGCCGTACTTGCGGTTCAGGATGCCGGCGAGCGGGCCGAACACCACCATCATGACGACGGTGGGCAGCAGGAACAGGCCGGCCTGGGAGACCGACTTGCCGAAGCCGTAACCGGTCGCCTCGGGGAGCTGGAGCAGCGTCGGGACCAGCAGGAAGGTGCCGAACATCGCGAAGCCGAGGATCAGCGCGACCAGGTCGGTGGCCCACACGCCGCGGATCCTCATGAGCTTCATGTCGATCAGCGGCTCCTTGACCCGCAGCTCGACTCCGACGAAGACGACCAGGCCGACGGCACCGAGGGCGAGCAGGCCGATGGTCTGCGGCTCGCCCCAGCCCCAGGACTGGCCCTTGCTGATCGCCAGCAGCAGCGCGACGAGCGACACGGACAGGATCGACGCGCCGACCACGTCCAGCTTGCCGGGGGTGCGTACCGGGGACTCCTTCATGCCGAAGATCGCGCCGACCAGCGCGATGAGGACCAGCACGAGGGGCAGCCAGAACAGCCAGTGCCAGGAGAGGTGCTCGACGATCGGGCCGGCGGCCACGATGCCGACACCGGCGCCGACACCGAAGATCGCCGAGATCAGGCCGACAGTGGTGGCGACCTTCTCCCGGGGCAGCTCGTCGCGGACCATGCCGATCGACAGCGGCAGGATCGCGCCGGCCGCGCCCTGCAGCACGCGCCCGGCGATCAGCACGGTGAGGTCGGTGGCGAGCGCGGCGACAACGGTTCCGGCGGCCAGGGTGGCGAGGACGCCGATCAGGACCCTGCGCTTGCCGGCGATGTCGCCGAGCCGGCCGAGGATCGGGGTCAGCACCGAGGCGGACAGCAGGTAGGCGGTGACCACCCAGCTGACGTCGCTCGTCGACGCGTTGAGCTCGTGACCGATGGTGGACAGCGCGGGCGAGACCAGCGACTGCAGGACCGCGAACGCCAGACCGCCCAGCGCCAGGTAGAGCACGAGCAGGCCGCCGCCCGTGCCCCGGCCGGCGGTTCCGGTCTCGTCGATGGTGTGGGTCATGGTGTCCTTGAGGCTAGAAGTAAACACTTGCTGACTTATTATCGGCAGGCGGCGGCTGAAGTAAACGGTTGTTTACGTCACAGCGCTGACTACGATCGATGCATGGCGGAATCGGGCAAGGCGCTGGTGCTCGGCGGTGGCGGCGTGACCGGGGTCGCCTGGGAGATCGGGCTGCTGCACGGCCTCGCCGAGCGTGGCGTCGACCTGACCGATGCGGGACTGTTCGTCGGCACGTCGGCCGGTTCCTCGGTCGCGGCGCAGGTGCTGTCGGGCGTACCCCTCAATGATCTTTTCGAGGCGCAGCTCGCCGGCCCGGGCAGTGAGGCCGCCGCCCGGATGGGTCTCGGTGGCCTGCTCGCGTTCGCGGTGGCCGGGCTCTGGCCCGGCGATCCGGCGCGCGGCCGTGCCTGGCTGGGCCGGCGAGCGCTGCGCGCCCGCACGATGCCGGAGGCGGAACGCCGGGCGGTGATCGCGCGGCGGATCGGGGAGGGCGCCTGGCCGGCGACCGGCTTGCGCATCGTCGCGGTCGAGGCCCCGACCGGGAGGGTACGGGTATTCGACGCGTCCAGTGGAGTCCCGCTGATCGACGCCGTCGCCGCGAGCTGCGCGGTCCCGCTGACCTGGCCGCCGGTGACCATCAACGGCGTGCGGCACATCGACGGCGGGGTGCGGTCGGTGGCCAACGTGGATCTGGCCGCCGGCAGTGACAGGGTGGTGGTGATCGCCCCGGTCACGGCGGCGGCGCGGCGCTCCGGGCGTCCGGCCGCCCAACTGGCCGCCCTCGGTCCGCAGGTGCGCGGCGCCCTGATCGCGCCTGATGCGGGCGCGCGCTCGGCGATCGGCCGCAATGTGCTCGACCCGGCACGCCGGCGGCCCGCTGCCGAGGCCGGTTACGCCCAGGCGGCGAAGGAGGCCGACCGGCTGCGCCCCCTATGGACCTGACCCGCGTGTCGACTTCGGGTGCGCTCCGAGCCTCAACTCCACACGCTGCGGTGGTCCCGGTCGTGCGTGTTGAGTTGGGGTGCGGAGCGCACCCGAAGTTCACACGCTGCGGTGGTCCGGGTCGTGCGTGTTGAGTTGGGGTGCGGAGCGTGCCTCAAGTTCACACGCTGCGGTGGTCCCGGTCGTGCGTGTTGAGTTGGGGTGCGCAGCGTGCCTGAATTTCACACGCTGCGGTGGTTCCTGTCGTGCGTGTTGAGTTGGGGTGCGGAGCGTGCCTGAAGTTCACACGCTGGATTCCAGGTAACGGCGATGGCGGCGGCGCATGATCAGCCAGGAGATCCAGCCGACGCCGATGATGAAACCGAAGCTGATGATCCGGTAGAGCACCACCGCCGCGATCGCCGTGGACGCGCTGATCCCACCCGCCATCAGGCCCAGGATCAGGGCGCTGTCGATGATGCCGAGCCCACCCGGGACGATCGTGATGGTCCCGGCGGCCATCCCGGCGCAGAACGCGAGCAGCAACTGCGTCGCGTTGATCGGCTCATCGCTGACGGCCCGGACGCACATCCAGAGGCAGACCGCGTCGAGTCCCCAGTTCAGCACGGCGAACACCGCGGCCGCGATCCCGCGTCCCGGGGTGAGGCGGGCCGCGCCGAGCTGGGCGACGAAACCGTGTACCGCGTCGAGGCCGTGCTCGGCGGGCCGGTGACGGAACCGGTTGAGCCGGGTCAGCGCCGCGCGGGCCGGCCGGTCGGCGATCGCCGGGTTGGCGCTGATCCGCTGCACGCCGGCGACGAGCAGGACGATGATCGCGGCCAGGCCGGCGAGGCTGTACCAGTGCGGGCTCCCGTCGGAGACCAGAGCGCCGGCCGCGGTGACCACGGCGAGCGCGGTGGTGGACAGGATGCCGGAGAGCGCGATCGTCCAGGAGGCGACCGCGGGTGTGGCGCCGAACCGGCGCAGCTGCTGGTAGTTGAAGCTGGTGGAGAACGCGGGACCGCCCGGCAGCGTCTCGTTGAGGGAGTGCGCGGCATAGGCGAGGGCGATGTTGCGGTACAACGGCACGCGCAGCCCGGCGGAGCGCAGCAGGGTGTGCTGCATGCGGGCGTAGGTGCCCATGGCCGCGAGCTCGGCGACGACCGCGGCGGCCAGCCAGCCGGGGTCGGGCGCCGTGAGCTGGCCCAGCGCCGAGGTCAGGGACGGCCAGCCGAGGTACAGCTCGACGGCGAACAGGGCGATCAGCGCCGGTACCGCGATGCGGGTGATCCGCCGGCGGCGTCGCCCGGTGGCCGGGGCGGCGGGGTCGCGGTGCGCGGTCATACCGTCTGTTTCGGCGCGCGGGACGACTGCTTGATCATTCATGGCGGCCGTCTTCCGGGGCTAGCAGCGCGGTGACGCCGGCGAGGTAGCCGGTCGTGTCGGTGCCGGCCAGCAGCAGGCGTTGCACGACGAACCCCTGCGCCAGCCCGAGCATGGCCGCGCCGACCTGTTCGGGGTCGGTCCCGGCGGGCAGTGTCCAGCGGCGGGCGACCTCGGCGAAGTTTCCGCGCAGCCGCCGGTAGACCTCGTCGACGCGGACGGCGACGGCGGGGCTGCGCAGCGCCTCGGCCCAGACCTGGACGCCGATGCGGGTGAGGTCGAAGCCGGTGGCCGGGTGATCGGCGATCCGGTCGTTTATCGCGGCCAGGATCGCGGCCAGCGCGCGTCCGGGCGGGGGCGCGGCGCCGTCGGCCAGCAGGTCCCGGAACGTCTCGTCGGCGGCGGCGAGCGCCTCCTCCGCGACCGCCGCGATGAGCTCCTCCTTGCTGCTGAAGTAGCGGTACACCGCACCGGCGGAGAGGCCGGCGGCGCCGATGATGTCCGCCATCGTGGTGGCGTGGAATCCGTTGGTGGCGAAGAGCCGGACCGCCGCGGTGATGATCTCGGCCCGGCGGGTGGCTCGGTGCTGCTCGGAGACGCGGGGCATGATCCGAGAGTAAAGCGAACGTTCATTCTTGACAACGGAAGCGAGGTGTGACCACCATAAAAAGCGAACAGTCATTCTCCTTGAGGAGTTCCGATGGATACTCGAAGCCCCTGGCCGGTCGTGACCCGGGCGGTCCTCCTGCTCACCGCCGTCATCAGCGTGCTGCTCACCGCGTTCGCGTGGCCGTCGGTGCGGTCCTCGGTGCACGACGTGCCGATCGCCGTCGCCGGCCCGCCCGCCGCCGTCCAGCAGGTCAGCGCCGCCCTCGACGAGCGCCTGCCGGGCGCCTTCGAGATCACCGCGGTCGCCGGCCCGGCCGAGGCCGAGCAGCTGATCCGCGACCGCGAGGTCTACGGCGCGATCGACGTCAGCTCCGGCGGCCCGCAGGTGATGACCGCCACCGCCGCGAGCGCCTCGGTCGCGCAGACGCTGCAGGGCGTCGCCACCGCGCTCGGCCAGGCCCAGGCGCAAGCTCAGACGCCCGGCACCGGCGCTGGCGTCGCCGTCCGGGACGTCGTCAGCCTGCCCGCCGACGACCCGCGCGGCGCCGGCCTGGCCGCCGGCGCGCTGCCGCTGGTGATGGGCGGCATGCTCGCCGCCGTGCTGCTCACCCGGTTGGTGCGTGGTGCCGGCCGGCGGATCGCCGGTGCGTTCGCCTTCGCCGTCACCGGCGGGCTGGCGATGGCCGCGATCCTGCAGTTCTGGCTCGGCTCGCTGGACGGCTCCTACCTCGCCAACGCCGGCGCGATCGGGCTGACCCTGGCGGCCACGTCGCTGACCATTCTCGGTCTGGAGTCCCTGCTCGGGCTCGTGGGTTTCGGCCTCGGCGCGGTCGCCATGATGCTCGTCGGCAACCCGCTCTCCGGCGCCGCCACCGCGCCGGAGATGCTGCCCGGCTGGTCCGGCGCGCTCGGTCAGCTGATGCCGCCCGGCGCCGGTGGACAGCTGCTGCGCTCGACAGCGTTCTTCGGCGGCGACGGCGCGGCGCACTCGGTGATCGTCCTGACGGCCTGGCTCGCGGCCGGGCTGGTGCTCTGCCTGGCCGGCGCCCGCCGTGCCGCCGCAACGGGACCCGCCACCAGCAGCGGAGCGCCGGAGGCCGTACCCGCAAGGGGGTGAGGACAATCGGGAGCTGTCGGGTTTTGAGCAGGCCACGAAGGTTTCACGATGGGCCGCATCGCTGGCCAAGCCGTCCATCGACCGGCCAGACTCGTCCTGAACGGAACCGGGCGTCCGAGGAGGTGGCCGCCGTGCTCGCCATACAGCCGGGAGACCACGTCGGTGCGCCCTTCACGCTGCCCTCGCAGTTCGCCACGACGACCGTCACGGTCGCGGAGCGGGCGCTCTCCCACCAGGCCCAGATGATGATCTTTCCGGGGGACCCGCACCGGGACGGCCTGGACGGCTTCCAGCGAGGCCTCGGCCGGCGCAGCCCGGCGATCGCCGCGGCGCTGACCACCGGCCAGGTGCGGGTCGGCGACAGCCGGCGGGTTCACCTGGCGCCCGGCCGGTTCGACAGGGAGCACCTCGAGGAGGCGTACACCGCGGCGACCCGGCGGGCCCTCGCGGACGGCTACTCCGGGCTGTGGGTGAGCATCGACATGAGCTGGGCGCGCGACGTCGCCCCGGACGCCCTGGTGAGCTTCGAGGAGAGCGCGTCCGAGCTGTTCACCACCGGGCAGCTGACAGCGGTCTGCCACTACGACACCCAGATCTTCCCGGCCGGACAGGTGACGGCGGCCTGCGCGGCCCACCCCGCCGGGCTGGAGCACGAGGCGCCGCTGCGTCACCGGCGTTCCCCGGACGGGCGGACGCTGCGGCTCTCCGGGGAGGCGGACCTGTCGAACGCGGCCGCGTTCGCCGCGCTGACCCGCACCCTGCGGCCCGGCGACGTCCTGGACATCACCGAGATGACGTTCCTCGACGTCCGGGCGCTCGCGACGATCGTCCGCGCGTATCGCGACACGGCCGGCCTGTCGGTCCGGGCCGGCCGCACCCACGCCGGCCTGCTCGACCTCGTCGGGATCGGCCGGCGGGCATCGAGTGCGACCACCAGCTGACCAGCCGGCCTGGACAGCATGCCGCCGGCGGGTCGGCGAGCAGCCGGGCGGTCGCGGCCGCGGCGACAGCAGGGCCGCACCAGGGGTGACCGCCCCGCCGCCGGGAGGCCCCGCCCCGCTGGCTGAACGGCCGACCGCGACCAGGCGAATTGCCCTCCGCGCGCTTGGGGGCGGCCGTGGCCGCACCCCATGCTGTCGTCCATGACTTCGACCCTGACCCTTCTGCCCGTTCTGCGGGGACTGGTGGCTTCTCCGGCGCGGCGCCGGTCCACGATCGGCGGGATCTGCGCCGCCGCCGTGGCCGTCACCGTCGTCGTGGCCGGGCCCGGCAGCACGTCCGAGGCCGCCACCACGCCCCAGGTGGACGCCGCCTACGGAACGGCCGGCATCACCAGCGTCACCGGCGACCTGCAATCGACAGGCGTCGACGGTTCGGGCCGCGCGCTGCTGGCCACCACTGACGCGTCCGGCGCCGGCAGGCTGACCCGGTTGACGGCGTCAGGATCAACTGACACTTCCTTCGGTACGGGCGGAGCGGTCTCCCTGCCCTTCCCGGGACTGCTGCAGACCCATGCCGACGGCTCCGCCTCGGTCTCCGCCACCACGGAGTCGCGGCGGGGGATCCGGGTCCACCGGGTGAACGCCTCCGGCGGGACGGCCGCGTCGGCGACAGTGGCCGCGAACCACACCGTCGAGATCCTCGTTTCGGTCTCCGGGCGACCGAACGGCGGCCTGCTGGTGCACGGCATCGACCAGAACACGTCACCGCGGACACACGTGCTGGCGGCGATCACCGCGGGCGGCGGCCTCGACACCGGCTGGGGCGACGGCGGCGTGCTCACGCTCGCCGAGCAGGACGAGGACGACGTGCTCGCCGTCGCGGCGGCCGGTGACCGGGTGCTGACCGTCACCGGCCGGGGCGTCCACCGCTACACCCCGAGTGGCGCCCTGGACACCTCGTTCGGCACGGTGGCGCTGCCGGCGAACTTCGAGACGTTCTCGATCAGCGTGGCCGGGGACGCGTACCTGATCAATGGCAGGCAGACCGGGTCGGCGCAGCGCATGGCAGTGGTCAGGGTGCTGGCCGGCGGCACACGGGACACCGGGTTCGGCGTCGGCGGGATGGCCACCGGCGCGGTGCACGAGTGCACGCCGACGGCCCGCCGCTCGTTCGCCACGAGCGCCGGCGTCTACCTGATCGGGCACAACGGCGACTGCGGCGCGAGCCGGGTCTACGTGCACCGTCTCACCGCCCGCGGCACGTCCGACACCACGTTCGGCGTGGCCGGCGAGGTCATCGTCGATCAGGTCGGCGCCCGCCGGAGCATGGGCGGCAGCGGCGGCGCCCCGCAGCCGGACGGCAAGCTCGTCGTCACCTTCCGGTCGGACGGCGGCACGACCAGCGCGGTCCGCCTGCTGCCTGCCGCCGTGGCCGTGCCGGCGCCGTACGTCGCGGTGCGGGCCACCCGCCTGCTCGCGCCGAAGGAGGTGGCCGCTCGCAAGACGGTCACCGTCACCGTCGGCGGCAAGGCCGGCGTCCCGGCCTCCGGGGTGGCCGCCGTCGCCGTGGACGTGCGTGTCGAGCGCACCCGCGCGGCCGGCGGAGTGATCGCCTACCCGACCGGCGGCAAGGTCCCGTCCCTGACCACGCACGCGCACGTCACCGGACAGGCCGTGACGCAGCGGATCACCGTGCCGCTGGGCAGCGCGGGCCGGATCACCCTGCAGAACGCGTCGAGCGGCGCCGCGCTCCTGTCGGCCACCGTGGCGGGCTACTACCGTTCCGGCGCGTACATCCCGGTGGCGCCCGCCCGGCTGCTGACCGCGAAGAACCTCGGCGGCGGGAAGACAGCGACGGTGGCCGTCGGCGGCAAGGCCGGCGTCCCGGCCGCCGGTGCCACACGGGTCCTGGTGAACGTGTCGGTCAGCGGCGTGAGCAAGGCGGGGAGCCTCAAGCTCTACCCGGCCGGCGCACCGGCGCCGTCAGCGGTGATCGCGGCGCACGCGGCGAAGCAGCCGGGCAGCGCCGGGGTCTCCACGGCGCTCGGCGCGGGCGGCAAGCTGACGGTGCTGAACAACGCGGGCGCCGCGGGCACCGTGACCGTGGACGTGGTCGGTTACCTGAAGAACTGACGAATTCGTGTGAAAGACCTTTCCGAGGGTACCGGACCAATGTCGCCACATTGCCCGGCAAGGGGAGGGAGCAGGTCATGACATCGCGTTCCATCGGTACGCGGCAGCCATTGGCCGAAGCAATAGTCGCGCTCGCCGAAACGCCGGACGACGTGCCCGAGCTGCAGGAGAAACTCGAGCGGGTGTCACAATTCGCCGCCGACCGGATCGGTGCGGTGGATTACGCCGCCGTGTCGGCGCGGCCGAGTGACGGCAGGTGCACGGTGGCCATGAGCGGCGAGCTCGCCGCGGCGGTCTCGGGCGCGTCCGCCGCGCCGGAACCGTCCGGCTCCGAACCGGTTGCCACCACGATGACCTGGCCGAACTTCCGCCAGGAGGCGGCCGGCATGGGGCTGAGCATCGTGTCGGTGCCGCTCTTCACCGGCAGCGGCGCGGCGCGAGCCACGCTCGATCTGTACGGCCACGACGTGGCCGCGATGGCGCCGCTGACGGTGGGTATCTGTGCCGCCTACGATCCGGATCTGCCGGCGCCCGTCGAGAGCGAGGAAATGCGGGCGCTCGACGACGGCGGCGAGGAACTGATTGCGGGATTCGCCGAGGCGCTGTCGGTGCGGGCCACCATTCAGCTCGCTCTCTCGTTGATCGAGGGACCGGAGGAGGACCCCTACTTCACCTTGCGGCTGGACGCCGCGCAACAGGGGATTTCTCTGTCCGAGGCCGCCGCCGCCGTCATTTCCAGCAAACTGCTGCCGACGTAGGGACCCGGGTCCGGCGGGCACCGTTCCCGCGCGCCGGACCCGCGTCCCCGGCCGGGTCAGCCGCGGCCCAGGGCGTCCGCCACATCGGTTCGCGAGGACACGCCGAGCTTGCGCAGGATGCTCGAGACGTGCACCGCCGCGGTCTTCGGCGAGATGTAGAGCCGCCGGGCCAGCTCCGCGTTCGTCATGCCGTCGCTGATCAGCACGGCCACCTCCCGCTCCCGCGGCGTCAGCGCCGCCGCGCCGGTCACCGCCGGCGTCGCGCCGGCAGCCGGCAGACCCAGCCGGGCCCGGACCCGGGCGAGCTGGGCCACCCGCCAGCCGGCCCACCCGGCCAGCAGCCCGGCGGCCGCCTCCACCTGCGCGGCCGCCTCCTCCCGCAGGCCGGCGGCGAGCAGGCAGCGGGCCGCGCCCACCCGGACCGTGCCCCTGGTCGCCGGGCCCAGGATGTGCGCCTCAGTGATGGCGAGATAGCCGGTCAGCGCCTCGGCGTGCCGGCCCCGTGCCTCCGCGATCTGGCACTCGACGAGCGTCCGGTAGGCGTCCCACCCGTCCGCGTCGATCAGCTCGGCGGCCATCACGTCCAGCCGGTCCGCCGGGAGACCGAGCTCCAGCGCCGCGGAGATCAGGTCGTGGGCCTGCTCACCGCTGCGCCACGTCTGGTCCGCCATGACGGTGAGCAACTCCGCCAGGCTCGCCTCGGCGCGCGGCAGGTCGCCACGCCGGCAGGCCAGATGGAACGCCAGACCGGGAATCGTGGCCTGCGGGTTGTTCGGCAGCGCCGCCAGATCCGTGATCAGCCGGTCCACCCGATCCAGCTCGCCGGCCTCCAGATAGAGCCCGGCCAGGAAGACCGCGTGATAATCGGCCCAGCGGCCCCGGCGCCGGAAGCCGCGATCCTGTTCGCGGCCCTCTTCGAGCGCGGCGATGGCGGCGCGCAAATCACCGGCGCGCAACGCGAGACGGGCCAGGCCCTGGAAGTGCGTGGCGACCGCGAGCGACTCGAAGCCGGCCCGCTCGGCGTCCACCCGCATCCGTTCCAGGGTCTCGGCGTGCTCCACCGGTGACGTCGGCGGCTCGCCGTGCACCAGGACCTTGAGCGCCTGGGCGGCGAGGACCCACTCGCCCGCCTCTTCGGCCTCGTCCACCAGCCCGGACAGGATCTTGCGGCCGTCGGCGGCGGTCTGCGGGCGCTCGCAGAGCGTCGAACCCTTCTCCACCAGCGCGGCCAGCCGCACGGACGGCAGGTCGAACTCGTCGGCGAGAGCCAGCGCGCGGTCCGCCCAGAGCAGCGCGGCGTCCAGATCGTCGCGCAGATACGCCGACTGCGCGATCGCGGTCATCGCCCATGCCTGATCAGCGCCCGGCGGGAGCTGCCCGATCAGCGTCTCGATGTCGCGCGTCGCGGCCCGCATCTCGTCGGTGTCCCGGGACTCCCAGGCGAGACGGACCAGCAGGTACAGCGACTCGGCGCGGTCCGTGGTGCTGCCGCCCAGGTCCCGCCAGCGCCGGCCGTAGCGCAGCGCGTCGTCCAGCAGGCCGGCCAGCCACGCCGCCCGGGCCGCCGACGCGAGCAGCCCGGGGTCGTCGGGCGCCTCCTCCAGACCCATCTCGGCCAGCTGCAACGCCTGATAGGCGGACCCGATCGAGAGGTAGAGCGCGGCCCCGCGGCGAGCCGCGGCGATCATGTCGTCGTACCGGCCGGCGCCGCGGGCGTGATGTGCCACCAGGGCCGGGTCGGAGCCGCCGGCGGAGAGCAGCACGTCCAGCGCGGCCTCGTGCAGCCGCCGACGCTGCCGGCCCAGCATCTGCCCGGCGATCGCCTCCCGGACCAGCGCGTGCCGGAACGCGAACTCGTCCTCACCGGACTCGGTCAGCACGCCACGGGTCACCAGGTCGCGCAGCACCGCGATCAGCTCCTCCTCGCCGGTGCCGGTCACGGCGGCGAGCAGGTCGAACGGGATGCGGTGGCCGAGCACGCTCGCTGCCTCGACGACACGATGGCTCACCGGCTCCAGGTCGTCGACCTGGCGGCGCAACACGTCGGCGAGACTCCACGGGAGCGGCTGTTCGACGAGCGCCTCCACGTCGTACCCGGGAAGTGCTCGCAACAGCTCCTCCAGGAAGAACGGGTTGCCGCCGGCGCGATGATGCAGCGCCGTCGCGGCGCGCAGCGGCGCCGGCGCGCCGGTCGCTGCCGCCAGCAACGCCGCCGTCTGCGCGGGGGTCAGCCGATCCAGGCGTACGTGGGTGACCGCGTGCCGGCGTTCCATCTGCGCCAGCAGACCCGCCACCGGCTGACGGCGGGTCACCTCCTCCGGCCGGTAGGTGCCGATCAGCAACCGCGGCCCGCGCTGCTCGGCGATCCGCTCGAACAGCGCCGCGCTCTCCGAGTCCGCCCAGTGCAGGTCCTCGAAGACGATCACCGCGGGGGAGTCGCCGATCAGGCCGGCCAGGATGGCGATGCCGGTGTGCAGACGCTCCACCGGGCTGTGCCGCGGATCCGCGAGGGCGGCGAGCTGCTGCTCGTCGACCTCCGGGTGGCCGTCGATCGCGTCCAGCAACACTTCGTACGGCCGGGACAGCGAACCGGGCTCGGCCTGCCCGACCAGCACGACGGTCCCGGCCGGCAGCGTGGACAGCAACTCCTGCACCAGCCGGGTCTTCCCGATGCCCGGCTCGCCAGCGATGATCGCGACCGCGGGCTCGGACGCGGAAGCGAGCCGCGTCAACCGGCGCAGCTCGCTCTCCCTGCCGATCATCACCGGGCTGGCACCGCCGCGGATGGTTCGCACGACGCCAGGGTACCGGCGGGCTGTCCGCGGACCGCCTTCTCGTTCCGGCGGGACCGGGACCGCAGCGCCCGGGCGAGCAGCCGTTCCCGGTCGGCTTCCGCGACCAGTTCACGGTGCCGCTCGTGCGCCAGCGCCATCATCATCTCCGGGTGCATCATGGCCTCGTCCTCTCGTCAACCGCTGATGGATCGATCGTCGGTTGAGGAGGGAGCCGGTCACATCGGGAGTGGTTGCGTATCTTGGCTGGTCGGCCGCACCTAGGAAGGGGTCGCCGGCCGTCTAGGTATACCTAGATCCGCAGCGGCGTCCGTGGCCTTGCTCCTCGGCCCGGGCGGCTTCGATCGTCGCGGCGGGTCGGATGGCCGAACGCGCTGAACGCCGCTGTGACCCAGCTCGCCGGAACCCGGCTTTGCATCCGCGGCGATCGGCCTGTAATGTTTTCCGAGCCGCCAGGGAGACGGGCGAGCGAGCGGGACTCAACAGAGGCCCGGAGCGGCCGTCCTGGAGGACCCCCGAGGAATGATCACGGTTTTCGGATC
>NZ_JBEZZR010000053.1:0-51358 GCF_040639325.1 Actinoplanes sp. NPDC023936
CCTACGGGCCGCCCCAGCGGCAGCCCACCACCCACCCGAACCGAATCACCAGCCACTGCCCACGAGCAGCCAACCCCAAAAACCAACAGGCTCTAAGGCCCGCGACGATGTGCATCATTTGCTCGCCGCAATGGGCTTCGACCACGAGACACTCATCGCGCTCGGGGTGGCCCGTAACCCGTACATAGGGCTCGGCGGTCCGATCCTGCTGTACACGACCGGCGGCTCCGTCCTCGACCTGTCGGCGATGCCTGGCCCGCATGACATCCGGCTGAGCCCCCACGCGCTTCCGCGATTGGCCGTCACCGGGCAGGACGGTGTCCTGCTGGTAGTGGAGAACCGGCAGGCGGCCGAAACGGTCTGTGACACCCGGCCCGACTTGCCGGTCATCTGGTGCCACGGGCAGCCGCCCGCAGCCGTCGTGTCGATGATCACCCAAGCGGCGGGGCAGATCTCCGAAGTCGTCATTTGCGCGGACGCCGACCTCGGTGGTGTCCGCATCACCGCACGCATCCACGATCACATGCCACCCGGAACCACCGTCCACGTCGTGGACGTCGGCACGGTCCAACACGACGAGGGGCGACCCTTCAACAGCCATAGCCGTACTCATCTGTGGCAGCTTGCGCAACGTTCGGACGAGGTCGGCGCCTTCGCGCGACGATGCCTGGACCGGGGCTACGCGATCGAGCAGGAAGCCACCGCCCGAGCCGCCCTGCAGGGCATCCTAAATCGCTAACCATGAGGCTTTTTCATCCTGCGTAGCGGTTGGCTTCGACGTGGTGCAGAACGGGATGGCCTGCAGGATCGCGGTTGCTCGGCGTGGACAGCAACGCAGCTTGACGAGGATCCTCCAAGTCTTGAGGGTGGCGATCGCCCGCTCGCCGAGGGCGCGGATCTTCGCGTGCGCTCGGTTGACCGCCTTCTGCCGGCGTGACAGCTTCGGCCGGAAAGCGGCGCCGCTTGAATGGGGTGCGCACGCTACCGCGGGCACCTTGATAACCCTTATCGGCGAAAGTCAGGACGTCTGCGCTGGTCAGCGCGTCGATGATGCCGTGGGTGCGGGCGGCGGTCAGGTCGTGGGTGGCGCCGGGCAGCGCGGCCGAGGCCCACACCAGGCGTCCGAACGCGTCGGCGATGACCTGCACGTTCACGCCGTGACGCTTGTGCTTGCCGGAGTAGTACGGCTTCTGGTCGGCGACCCGGTCGATCGGGATCAGGGTGCCGTCCAGGATCGCGTATGCCAGCTGCCGGATGCGCCGCATGGCCGTGGCCAAGTCCTCGACCACCGTACTGAGCAGGGCGATTGCCTCTTGGACGTAACGCCAAGCGGTCGCGATGCCGATCTCGAAGCCGGCGGCGAGGCGGGTGTAGGTGTCACCGTTGCGCAGATGGGCCAGGGCCAGCAGCGCCTGGCGACCGGGGTTCAGCCGCCGCCATCGGGATTTGCGCTGCTGGCGATGGCCGCGGATGCGGTCGGCGAGGTGGTTCAGGGTCCGGCTGGACAACGAGATCGTGGACGGGTAAGACAGCATGGCGAGGCTCCCGGTCGGGGCATCGGGTTTTGGTCGATTTGCTGTCCTACCTGGAGCCTCGCCCTCATCGATCACCGACCCCCAGCGACCGGGACTGACCTGCAAGATCAGGTTGGAAAAGGCTCCATGACCAGTTACGCGCCCAACGCCTCGGGTCGTCGTACTGCCCGTGAGCGGGTCAAGCGTCCCGGCAACGGGCCGCCGGTGACGGTGGCCGGGAGGTTCGCACAGTGCGTCGTCCGGGCCACATAACACTTGACCTGGGCATATGCGCGGGTGGAATAAAGCATTGCGCGAACCGCGTCGGCGGCGAGGTCATCGTTGCCGAGGGCGGACCGGTCGATCTTGCCTCGCTCGTAGACGGGTCACCGTACACGGCGAACGGCGGGTGAGACAGCTTTGGGCGGAGGTACCGCGCCCATCATGCGAGATCACCGAGAGCGGTGATCTGGACACTGATGTTTCGACCCGAATCGATGTCATCAGTAGCCTGAGTTTGACGACGTCGGCGGGTGTTTCCAGCGTCTCTCGGCAGGAAGCAGCATCGGCATCAAGCGCGAATACGAGATATGAGGTCTCGGGCGGGCACCAGTCTAGGGTTAGACCTGGTGGCCGAAATCAAAGCCGGCCACCCACGCCTTCAACACTTCTCTGATCTGCGCGCGAACATACGTCTGGAACCGGGTTTCCGGCATCGCAGCGAACTGGAACGGCAGTCGCTTGGCGTGGCTGAGGCACTTGTTCGCGTGCGTTGAGAACGTGTTGCTCACGAAAAGACTTGCCATTGACGGCGGGAAGCTTTTCCGCATGCCGACGTATTTGATGGCTTCGTCGCGAGGTACACCGAGCGGGTAGTACTTGCCCTCGATCGTCAGTACGCAGCCGGACGGCTTCGGCAGTTGCTGCTTGTCCCGGCTCTCACGGGCCGCCTTCGTGTCGATGAGCAAAACGTCCGACTCGCCGTCGAAGTTCTTCCACTGGACCTTGACTCGAAGATGAACCTCAACCGGTCGAGCGGCACCAAAGTACAGGACGGCATGCGTGAACGACCGCCGCCGGGCGTGGATGACGCCAGGTGCCCCTCGTAGAACGAGATTCTGCACCTCTTTCTCGTAGCAGTCCTCGTATATCACCCGCCCACCACATTCGGCTGCGGTCGCGATCACCTGTGCGAACAGATAGCCCTCGTAGATCCTATCCGCCTCATCGGCGTGAGTGAATGGGGTGGTCACACCCTGCATGGCGCTTGCCAGTTCGGTAAGCAGGTCACCGATGGGATCAGTCACTCCGGCACCACCGCCTGCCGCAAGGTGATCAGGGAGCCGATGACCCGCTGCCGGTTCTGCGCATCGACGGCGGTTTCGGACCGCCAGGAGATGACGGCTTCCTCATCGTCTTCGTCGAGGGCTGTGACGATCTGTTCGGGGACCGCGACCCTTCCCTGGAAGCCGTCGGTGAGTACGCGTACCGTCTCGGTGCGAAGGTTCGGCAAATCGCGGTAGACCGCGAGCATCGCGTCGAGCAGTAGCAAGACTCGTTCCTCACCCGTATACGGCCGCTCTACGATCTCGGGTTCGATCCTGCTGCGCTCGTCCGAGCGTATTCCGTACCCGTATGGGGAGCCGCTGCGTCGCCGGTAGTGGCTACTGCTGCCCTCGGTAACCGATTGGGCGTGGCCCTCGGCGATGGCGGCGTCCACTGCCTGTACTACCCATTGCAGCTCATGATCGGCACACAACTGCCGAAGGGTTTGATCGACCCGGGCCAACTCCGCAGCCTCCATCGGCGAGACCCTCTCCGCATCTCGTGTGCAGTGCCGGCGTGCTTACGCAGGACTGGGTGACGCTCGCGGTACGCGCCGTTCCCTCCAAGACACCATAGTGGACTTGAGGGTCCATCGGTGTCCGCTCCTCCGTTAGGCGACTCCCCAAGCCAGCGCTCAAGCCCTACGAGATTGCGGCGATTCATCCCGACGATTTACTCGTGAATCAGCTCGATCTTTACCCCGGAGTGATCATGGAGGTGCTTGTCACCAGGCAACTTCATATCGGCGAGCGCCGGAGATCCTGGTCCTGCTGGAATGAAGCCGGCGTACCCAGGTTCGCAGCTGGAGTGCGACGCCATCTTCGCCCATCCGGGCTCGGTAACTCAGCACGTCGAGGCTGCCGACGGCGGCCGTAAGCCGGGTCATCGGATCGCCCTTATGCCTCTTGAGCTGTTCGAACGTCCCGGCAATGGGTCGCCGGTGACGACGGTTGGGCGGTTCGCATGGTGCATCGTCCGGCCCACCTTTGTCTGCCTGGGGGCGACCCCCAGACCCACGTTACGGTGGGCGCGGGGGATGGCCCGGTCACGGTGGGAGGCCTGGCTGGGCATCCTCCGGCTGCCTGGCCGCCAACGTCGAAGCTGGCGATCTGGCGGGTGGATGACGTTGGGCAGGCTCGGCGGGGCGCAACCGTGCTGCGCGGTGCGATCATGCCCGGCGCACCGAACCGACCGCCTGCTCCACGTCACGTGGTGACGTGAGGCGACTGCGTCACGGTTCGTTTCGCTGCGCCGGAGTGTCCGCCTTGGTGCCTTCGCCCACGTAGAACTGCATTTCGTTCCAGTGGTCGAAGTGGTAGGTGACGTCCGGGGTCAGCGCCAAGTCGCGTGTGAACAGCAGGAGTTCGATATCGAGGTCGCCCAGGACTTCCGCCAGCCATTCATGCCAGTCGTCTCCGTCGTCTTCGAACAGGTCAGGTGCCATGTCGGCGAGCATTTCGGCCTGTCGGAAGATGAGGTAGAGAGCTAGTTCCTCCAGGACGGTGTGGGCAACGAGGTCTCCATGAGCAAACCGTCGGCGGAGCCTGACCACCGCAGCCTTCAGCCCGTAAACGAACTCGTAGTCGTATCGGGGCAGGAACTGCGGCGGCAGGTCTTCGTCCAGCCAGGACGCCGCGAGTTGACCCACATGTGTTCCGCGGGGCTCGCTGGCGAGGGCGCTGAGGTCGTCGGCGATGTGGTCGTAGACGAGATCACTCCCGACCGCGAATCCGATCGCACACGTCCGGCCGTTGAGTTCGCTGAGTGCCTCAGACCACGCCTCGTGGCTGCGGTCGATCTTCTCTAGCCAATCGATGTCAGCGTTGTCGGGATCGGCCTCTGCCTCTGCACCTGGCAGCTTGCTCCATCCCAGGGCTCGGCAGACACCACGGACCTTGTCGTGGCGGATGGCGCCTCCGGCTTCATAGCGGCTCCATGACTTCGCGCCGATTCCTGCCTTCGCTGCGGCTTCTTCGATGCTGAGGCTGAGGGAAAGTCGTCGTTCGCGGATGGCCGTCGCCTGGTCGGTGCTTCCCGACTTGGTACGGGGAACCATGAGGCATCCTTTCTGGCCGGACATGACATGGTCAGTGTGACGGTTGATCGTGTCGGCGTCGAGGCGGGAATTTCGCGACGTTCTTGAAGGCCTGGCGACAGTGAGAGGCGATCAGGTCTCGTTGCCGAGGAATCGCCGACGCGGGGCCGGGACGCGGTTCATCAGCCCGGCGCTCTCCCTCCCGGATTCGGACCTGACGCATCCTGCGTACCTGGCGATTTCGTCCGGAGAGGACCGCCCGGCGCCCGCTTGGCCATCGCCAACGATCAGCGCGTGTCCCAACGCCGCGTGAGCTGGTCAAACGTACTGATAGCGGGTTTCCTGGGATGTTGATGGGGCGGTTCGCGTGGTGCAACGTCCGGCCGGCGTTGATCTTGCATGCGAATGACAGCTTGGTGGTTCGCTGTCGTCGGCTGCTGGAGAAGCGCCGGAGGTGGTTCTCTATCCTGCGCGGGTGTCTTCGCTCAGTGATGCCGAGCTCGATGCCTTGGTCGCCGAGGCGGTTGTGGACTGCTACGACGAGCATGAGCAGCTCAGTGGCCTGTTTGCCATGATTGAGGGCGATCTGGCGGTGCCGTTCGAGACCGAGGTTCTCGGCGTGCCGGTGGTGGTCCGAAAGGTGGATCTGCGCTCGTCGGGGATCGTCGCGATCTGCCACCGTGGCCGGTTGCGGCAGGCGATCGGGATTCTGGACCTTCCGTTGCCGGATCCAGCGCCGGATGGTGCGCAGTGGATCGAGGCGTACCGGTGGTGGGCGGGCGCACAGTGAGCGAGTACCAGTACTACGAGTTCGTGGCGCTTGACGAGACTTTGACGGCGAAGCAGCAGGGTGAGTTGCGTGCGGTGTCGTCGCGGGGGCGGATCACGTCGTCGAGTTTCGTCAACGACTATCAGTGGGGCGATCTCAAGGCTGATCCGGCCAAGTGGATGGAGCGGTATTTCGACGCGCATCTGTATCTGGCGAACTGGGGTACGCGGCGGATCATGCTGAGACTGCCCCGAGCGGTGCTGGACCCGGAAACGGTGGAGGATTTCTGTGTCGGCGATTCGGCAGCTTCCTGGGCGACCCGTACCCATGTGATCCTCGATCTTCGTAGTGAGGACGAGGACGGCGACGAAGAGTGGTGGGACGAGGAAGGGCGGCTCGCGGCGATCGTGCCGGTCCGGGCCGAGCTGGCCGGCGGTGATCGGCGGCTGCTGTATCTGGCTTGGCTGCTGTGTGTGCAGAACCGTGAGTTGACTGATGAAGAGCCGGAGCCTCCGGTCCCGGCCGGGCTGGCGAAGCTGAGCGGGCCGTTGCGGGCCTTGGCCGATTTCCTTCGTCTGGATCCTGATCTGCTGGACGTGGCGGCGGTGAGCCGGCCGTTGATCGAGAAGGAGCCCTCCGCCGCCGACCTACGGCGATGGGTGAAGGCCCTGCCGACGGCGGACAAGGACGAGGTGCTGCTGCGGGTGCTGCGCGGGGATGCCTGGTTGCTGCGGTCGGAGTTGCTGCGGCAGTTTCACGGTGTGCGGGAGGAGTCGCTCGCCGGCGGAGGACGGACCGCAGGGGACCTGCTCGCCGCTGCTGAGGAACGATGGGCGGCGCGGCAGCAGCAAGAGCGGGAGCGGGAGGCGGCCGAGCGTCAGCGTCGTGCGGAAGCGGCGGCCGCGGCCCGCGAGCAGCGTCTGGACGAGTTGGCCTGTGACCCGGTCCGCACGTGGAACCAGGTGGACGAGTTGATCGCAACGAAACGCCCGAAGGACTACGACACGGCGGTGGCACTGCTTTCAGATCTTCAAACGCTGGCGGTACGGGAGGGTGAGATCTTCGAGTTCGCGGAGCAGATGACGCGACTGCGGGAGCGTCATGCGCGGAAGCCGAGCCTGATCGACCGTTTCGACCGGGCCCGGCTTGACTGAGTCGGCTGTCGGGCTTGCGGCGGCCGGCGTGTGAAGATTGGCCGGTGGTGTCCGTTGACGCGGTGACTGACGGCGAGTTCGCTCGGCTGCGTCGTGAGCTGGAGCGGTTACGGTCGGAGAACCACCGGCTGTCGCGTTTGCTGGGGCTGCGCGGCCAGGACACCGCTCCGGCTCCGGAGCAGCTCGCCGCGATAGCCACGCCGGGACCGGTCATGATGGCGTCGCCGGTGCGCGAGAAGTTGGCCTTCTATGCCAACCTGTTCCGGGCGCGGCGGGATGCCTATGCGAAGCGATGGGAGAACAACCGGCTCGGAACAGCGGGCTGGTCTCCCGCAGTGGCGGGTGGCTGGCGCAAGGGAATGGACCGGCGCACGGCGGCCTATCTGCCGCTCACCGCGGAGGTGGTTGCCGCCCATCTGGTCGGTGATGTGTTCATGGGCCTGTATCCGCTGCTCACCGATAACACCTGCCAATTCCTGGCCGCGGACTTCGACGGCAGCACCGCGATGCTCGATGCGCTGGCCTATTGCAAAGCTGCCCGAGCCAGCGGTATCCCGGCGGCCTTGGAGATCTCCCAGTCGGGACGCGGGGCGCACGCCTGGATCTTCTTCACCCACCCGATTCCAGCTGCCACGGCCCGGGCAATCGGGACGGTCCTCCTGCACGAGGCCATGGTGCTGCGCGGCTCGATGGATCTGCGCTCGTACGACCGGCTGTTCCCGAACCAGGATGTCCTGCCTGACGGAGGACTTGGAAACCTGATAGCGGCCCCGCTGCAGGGCCAGCGCCGCAAGGACGGTCTCACGCTCTTCCTCGACCTTGCGACCCTGGAACCGTACGAGGACCAGTGGGCTTTCCTGTCGGTCCTCGACCGGCTCAGCCCCGGCGACGCGGAAAAAATCGCCCGCCGTGCCAAACAGGCCGTTGTGGGCGCCGGTGTGGCGAAGATGAGCAGGTCGGACGCAACGAAAGTCCACCCGCCATTGCCGATGACGGTGCAGGCAGATCTCGCGGCGGGACTGAGTATCGACATCTCGCAACTGCCGGCGGCCGCGCTGGCCACGTTCAAGCACGCGGCCTCGCTGGCCAATCCGAAGTTCTACGAGTTGCAGCGGCTTCGCAAGTCAACCTGGGACACGCCGCGGTTTCTTCGTGGGTACGACATCACGTTGGACGGTCGCCTGGTCCTGCCGCGCGGGTTGCGGCACGCTGTCGGAAGAATAGTCGAGGAGGCCGGATCCCGGCTGGTGATCACGGATACGCGGGATGCCGGCAGGGAGATCGAGGTCGCTTTCACCGGCGAGCTGACCACCAGGCAGAGCGCCGGGGTGAGTGCGATGCTCGCCCACGACGACGGCATGCTGGTGGCTCCACCGGGCTCCGGCAAGACCGTCATGGCCTGCGCGATGATCGCCGAACGCGCCACCTCGGCCCTGATTCTCGTCGATCGCAAAGCGTTGGCCGAACAGTGGCGATCGCGCATAGAGCAGTTCCTCGGCGTACGACCGGGGCAGATCGGCGGCGGCCGGCGCAGGCTCACTGGTGTGGTGGATGTTGCGATGCTGCCCTCGCTGGCCCGGCGTGCCGACGTCGCGGACCTCACCGCCGGGTACGGGCACGTGATCGTCGACGAATGTCACCACCTTGCTGCCGCCGCGTACGACCATGCGGTCAAGCGGATCGGCGCGCAGTTCTGGCTCGGGCTCACCGCGACACCGACCCGCCGTGACGGGCTAGGGGAACTCGTGACCTGCCAGCTCGGCCCTATTCGGTACACCGTGACCGCCGAGGACCCGGATACCCTCGCCGCCGTCTGGCAGGAAGAGACCGGCCCGCGACGCCTGTTGTTCGTGCACGAGACCCAGTTCCGGGCTGATGAGGAGGACCTGTCGTCACCGGGCGCACTGGCGGCCGTGCACCGCTCCCTGATCGGGGATGAAGCACGAAACAGCCAGATCGTCGACGACATCGCGGCTGCCCTCGCCAAGGGGCGGAACTGTCTCGTGCTGACCCGCCGGGTCGCCCACGTCGAAACTCTGGCTTCGCTCCTCGCGGATCGCGGACATCAAGCACTCCTGTTACAGGGTGGAATGACCACTGCGGATCGGCGTGCTGCAGTCGACCGGCTCGCCGAGGCGAAGGTCGGCGACGGGATCCTCGTCATCGGCACCACGCCGTTCATCGGCGAAGGTTTCGACGCACCCGTACTCGACACTCTGTTCCTGGCCGGGCCCATCTCCTTCGACGGTCTGCTGATCCAGTGCGCCGGCCGAGTCATCCGCGCGGCACCCGGCAAGGACCTCGCGGAGGTGCACGACTACCACGACCCGGCAACGCCGATCCTTGCCGTTTCGCTGCGGCGTCGTATGCCCGGCTACCGCGCACTGGGCTTCGTCAAGCCGTAGCGGCGTTTCGAGTCACGTTTGCCCGCATGAAGAACCATCAGGCAGGACGCTCAGGGTGCGAGTTGGTCGATCGTCATGCTGACATCGCTGAGGATGCCCCGCAGGGTGCCCTTGGCGATGTCACGGTTGCCGTGTACGGGAACCGTGGTGCCCCGCCCGTCGGAATGACGCATGACGTGATGGCTGCCAGCAACCCTTGCCACCTTGAATCCGTGCCGTTCCAAAGCGCGCACGATGCGAGAGCCGGAGACAGCGGGAAGAGGCGGCATCAGGCAGTGACGGTCACGGAAAGTTCTCGGGGAACGCCGAATTCCTCGATGAGACCAGCCAGTGCCTCGCGGAGGTCCTCCAGCGCGGCTTCCTCGGTGTCGCCTTCGCCGTGCGCTCCCACGCCCGGACGCAGTTGCGCGTGGGCGCACCACACGCCATCCTCGTCGAGCTCCACGACGACCGGCACAGTTACCGTGCGAGATTCGGCCATGTGGCCACGATAGCGCGAACCGGTGATCGACTATCAGCGCGTTTCCACCACCGCCCTTCTAGGTCGTGAGCTGGCCAAACGTCCACGTAGCGGGTAGCCCGGAACGATGATGGGGCGGTTCGCGTGTGCAACGCCCGGCCCAGCCCGCCGATGAGCATGGCATTCGCAGAGGACCAGGTGAACTGTGCGAACCAGGCGGAGGGCGATCCCGAGTTACGGATCAGCCTTCGACTCTGTCGTACGCCGTCACCGGTCTTCGTCGTCGGTGCTGTTGAGTTTGGCGAGGCGCCGGTTGGTTTCGGCGAGGTCGAACGGCTCGGGCTCTTGCGGGTCGTCCTCGGACCAATACTCGACGGGGGAGTCACCGGAGAAGCCGGTACACAGGGGGTACGTGATACCGGGGTCGCGTTCGGTGGTCCGTTCCAGGGTGATCTCATGCCACCAGCTCGCACCGAAGTCGTACTCGTAGCGGATCTTCTTGGCCGCCGTGGCGAGCACGTCCCGTAGCCGTACGCCGGATTCGTCTTTCTCGTCGCCGCCCAGGTCGAAGAACGGGTCGCTGTACCGTTTGCCGCCGGCCTCGAACTGGTGCAGGTGGTCGCCGTCCCAGCCGAACAGGATCTGGATGACCGCATGCAGGTCACCGAGCGTGATCGTGGAGGGCACCAGGATCCGCCGCCAGATCGGTGGGCGCCAGCGCATCAGCCCCACCTTGAGCTGGTACATCTGGTCGATCGATGGGACAGCGCCCGAGTCCAGGAATTCGCGTACCGCGGCGGCGACGCGGGCGGCGTCTGGGTGATCGACGCCCGCCGCCACGTTCACGCGGGCTTCCAGGCTTTCTCCGGGGAGGCGGTCGAACAGCACGGTCAGCGCCTCGTCCGGACCGATCCCGTCCAGGGCGGCCGTGGCGAACTCGACCGCAAGCCACCGGGCGTCGGCGGGCGCGATGCGCGGCTCGTCATCCGCAATGGCGGTCAGGGACACCCGGGCATGCGCGCCGAGGTTCGGCAGATGCGCCACCGCCTGCCACGCGGCCAGTGCCTCGTCGCCCAGGCTGTCGGCCACGTCGCCGGCCCCGATCCGGGCCGCTGCCGACAGATCCGCGGCTGCGGTCAGCAGTTCTCGGGCCGCGTCGGCCGGGCGTCGGTACTCGATCCATTGCCAAGCCGCCGGCCACGGGTCCGTGCCGCGGCGCACATGGTCGGCCAGCAACTCGACTACGGCATCGGCCGGCATGTCGAGGGTGACGGTGCGCGGGCGGTCGGCCTGAGCCTTGGCCAGCGACCACCGGCCCAGCGCGGTCACCGCAGCGGTCGTGCTGTTGTGGCCGGTCACCGCGCCGAGCCGCCGGAGCAGGTCTACCAGACCGGCGAACGGATCACGGGTCTCGTAATCCGCATACTGGGTGAGCGAACCGACGTATCCCAATCCCAGCGGGTCCTCGTTCTCCTCGCGCCGCTCGATGATCGCGACCACCCTGGGCCAGAGGCTGTTCGGGTCCGCGCCGTCCGGCATGGTCACAGCCTCCAAGAACGCGAGCGCCAAGGTGATCACGCTTCCTTCGTGCCGGGTGTCGGACTCGGCCGTGCACACGGCCCGGAACCCGGCCCACCACGCGTCCAGGGCTTCGGTGTCCGTCGATGAGGACCCCTGTTCCAGTGCCGGCCCGGCCGCAGCGACCGAGCCGCTGATCTTCAACAGTCCTGAGCCGAGGGCGAAACTCCATGGCCGGTGCAGGGCGGGCACATCCGCTGCCGTGCGCACCCTGTCCGGCACCGGAACTCCCACCACGGTTCCGGCGGCAGCGACATCAGCACGACGTACCACCCGGCCGGCCGTCACCGTCCGACCGGGACGGCCCACCCACTTCGCCAGCGCGCAGGCTTGCTCGGCCATCAGGCAGCTGCGGGCCAGGCGTGCCGCGTCGGCGACATCGAGAGGAGCATCCACCGGGAAGGGCTGCGAGTCCATCCGCGAACGCTATCCGCATGGCGGCGTCCCGCTGAAGCTGGGGACCTGAAGGATGGACGCGAGCCGGAGTACCGATGAAGTCAGGGCACTGATGGGTCTCGTCGTAGAGCGTTCGTGTAATGATCAGTTGGCCGGCTGCCAGGGATCATGAAGGCTTCACCGCATCGTCGAGTTCTCTGATGCTGAGCGCCGCCATGGGTCCTCCCTCGATGGCGAAATTTGACAGCAATGCTGGCGCGCCAGCCGGGCATGTCGTGCCCGCCAAGAGTGATGTGCCGGGCGTGCCGACCCAGTCATGTGGGGTGGTTCGCATGGGTGCAACGCCCGGCCCACTTCATGCTTCGCCTGCGTGTTCATGCTCGTCGAACGTGGCGAACCGCGAACCGCGGGTCGCTCGAGCCTGGTGCCGGGCTCGATGTGGTAGACGGGTACATGCCCAAGAGTCGTGGTCGTCCCGCGGGACGAGGTAAGCCGAGGCGCCCGCAGCGCCCGGTGCATGAGTTGCGGTTGTCGGATCGGTTGATGCGTGACGCGGTGACGATCGTGTCCGAGGACAGTGCGCTTGACGTCGAGCGGTGGGCCAGTGGGTGGCTCGGCTCGGCGTGGTCGGCCGCGGGGCCGGGCGAGCGTGAGCCGGAGAAGATCTTCCACCTGGAGGTGGCGGGGCGGGCGTCGACCCGGCCGTCGCCGCGCGGGCTGGCCGCGGTGGCGGCGCTGCGCCGTGTCGCCGCTCCGGACGAGTGGTTGCTGCTGGATGGCACCTTGGAGATCTTGTCGGAGAGTCAGCCGACGCCGGAGTGGTTCGAGGTTCCTGCCTTCGAGCCGGTTCGGGCGTGGCGGGCGGTGGATGTCTGGGACAGCGAGCACGTGGTGTTCGTCGAGTTCGCCGGGCAGACGCCGCACACGTTGATGGCGCAGATCTCCCTCCCCGGCGGTGTGCTGCTGGAAAAGTTGGCGGTGCTGCAGCCCGGGGCCGCGGAGACCTGGGACCGGCTGCGTGAGCCCGGTGAGGTGCCGATGCCGGCCGTCGAGTGCCCGGTCGATGTCGCGTTGGCGGAGCTGGCGGATGCTCTGCGGACCACGGACATGATCTGGCCCCGCCACGATGACGAGGACTTCGTCGACTTGCGGGCGCTGGCCTGGTCGCGATGCTTGCCGTACCTGCCGGACTTCCGTGACTGGCAGCCGACGAGCGATGAGGAACGGGAACGGCTGCTGGACGGCTTCGCGCAGGCCGACGACACGGTCGCCAGGTCGCTGGCCGATCTGTTCCTGGACTACGGCGATGGTTACATGACCAGCGGCGCGCTGTGCTGGAGCCCGAGGCAGGTCGGCTTGTTCCTGGCCGACTGGTTGCCGCGCAAGGCGGCGCTGGACGCCGAGCAGCGTGCCGCGCTGCCGGATGTGTTACGGCGCTGGATCCGGTATGCCCTGGAACGCCGTGCGGTTGACCCGGTATGGATCAGTCCGGTGGTCGAGGCTGTCGACACGTTCCTTCCCGCGTTCGAGGAGGCGTTCGACGACTCGGCGGCGTGGGGGCCGGCCAAACAGATCGCCGCGGAACTGGCGGCCCGCGGTATCGACCTCACCGACCCGGAGGCTGTCGACGGAGCAGTGCGGGGACTCAACGCCGAACGCCTCGCTCGGTTTCCGATCGACTGATCACCCGAATGAGGTACGCCGTGACGATGTCGTTCTGGCGGCTCATAGGTCGGTGGTTGATGCCGGGTTGCTACGACGGGCCGGTGACCTCAAGGGCGAGTTGGTGGCGTTCTCTCAGCAGCCACGCTACGACCGGGCTGCATCGGATTTCCTGACCGAGTACGGCAACGGCATGGAAGACGCCGATGAGCAGCGATGGATGCTGCTCTGGGACTGCTTCGTACTCGAGCACAGGCCGGCGAACGGCCGGACGGTGGTGGAACAGTTCGTTGATGCCGGCCGGACCTGCCCGAGGCCGAGCGGGAGATGGTGCTCGGCTGGCGCGATGTGGTGCAGGGTCCGTTCGAGGTGCTGCGGAAGGACGGGTTGGCGCTCGTGGTGGAGGGCCTGGTCGACGATTTGACGTACCGGGTCCGATCGAACATGGGGCCGGCCGTGTTCCGGCAGATGCCGCGCCGTTCGTTCATCATTGCCCGGCTGGTGGCGGTCGGTGACGAGTGGATGTTGAGCGGGCCGGTGCAGATGCTGCGGGCGAGCGAGCGGGACTTCGCCTATCAGCTCGCGCTGGACATGTCGTTGCGTACGCCGGCGGCGGTGTTCCGGAATCCGGAGAAGCAGGCTCGGGCATGGGAGCACCAGCGTGCTGACGGGGCACGGTTCGTCGAGTTCTTCGGCACTGATCTGCTGGTGGTGCCGGGGGGAGCAGGCACAGGAGCGACTCGACGGCTACAACACGTACTGTCGTGACGCGGTTCTCGGTCCGGAACCGAAGGAGGTTCCCTCTTCGGTGTCGATGACGTTGCCACCGGATCTGACCGACGCGGAAACGGTGGCGATCATCTACGACGAGACGGACGGACTCGGTTTCTACGCGGAGTTCGGCCTTGTGGAAGAAGCGTTCGCGAACCCTGACCTGCTGCGATGCCGCCGGTGGCGTGAGTAGACGCTGTCCTATCTCGAGGACGACGTTGCCCCACTTGGAGACGATCTCGATCGGGGTGTGGTCCTGGTTGACGCGCCATGAGCGGGAAGCGCGATTCGCGTTCCTCGATGGCGCGCGACTGCTCATGCGTGAGCTGGTCAAACGTCCGCTCGCGGGCTACCCGGAACACCGGCAGAGCGGTTCGCGTGCGCATGTTCGGCAGGCGGTCCTGCGGGAGCATGCCGGGGCAGTCGCCTCCGATCCTGAACCGGCCGACCTGGATATCGGTAAACGTCGAATGAAGCAACGTGCGGACCCGGGCGGGTTCGTGGCGCTGGCCGTCGGCGGAGGTGGGCTCCAGTGAGTGATCTTCGATGAGCAATCCACTGGTCGCTGAGGTGCACCATTCCACCACCTGGTCGACTGGATTGGGGCTGGTCGAAGACGCCCGGCAGGTCGCCGACGGAATACGGGATAACAGCTGGGTCGACGTCACGCTCGGCGGAATCGGCGGTAGCCTCGACGCCCTCGCGGTGGGGGTCGATCCGCTCGGCTCGCTCTTCGCCTGGGGCGTCGGCTGGCTGATGGAACATGTCAGCCCGTTGACGGAAGCTCTCGATCGGCTGGCCGGAAACCCGGACGAGGTTGCCGGGCATGCGGCGACGTGGCAGAACGTGTCTGCCGCTACCTCGGAGGCTCAACAACGGTACGCGTCCGCGATTCGGGCGCAGACCGCCGACTGGATCGGTATGTCCGCCAATGCGTACCGTTCCCAGGCCGCCGAGCAGCTCACCACGATCCAGGGGATCGCGACGGCCACGAACGCCATCGCGTACGCGGTCGAGGGTGCCGGTCTCCTGGTCGGGATGGTTCGGGAGATCGCTCGTGAATTGATCGCCCAGTTCGTGGCGACGCTGGCGGTGCGGTTGCCGCAGTGGCTGGCGGCGGAGGGCATCACGCTTGGCCTGGCCACGCCCGTGGTCGCGGGACAGATAGCTTCACTGGTCGCCCAATGGGCGAATCGAATCCAGCACTTCATCCGGGCGCTCCTGCACAGCCTGCGGCGCCTCAGTGAAAGGCTCACCGAGCTCGTCGCAGTTCTCGGCCGCCTCCAGAAAGTGCTCGGACGGCTGAGCCGCACCGACCCGACGGCAGTGCCGGCCGGGCGCGGCGCGCCTTCGGGTGGCTCCGCCGGGAGGGGCGAGGCCGGTCTGTTCCGGGAAGGCGACGGTATCGTCCGTAACGGCGAGAAGCTCCTGATGAGCAGGGCGAACGTGCTGGCGGTCGCGGAGAAGTTCGGGATCGATCTGCGGGACGTCCGGTTTTCTTTGGACAAGATTCGGCGCGGGTCCGGCCCCGGCAAGGAGTTCTATGGTGTGACGATGCCGGACGGCGAGATCAAGCTGGCACGTGACGCGTTCATGAATGAGCAGCAGTTGGCGCGGACCTTGGCGCACGAGACATTTCACCTCACCGAGCTGCGCGGCGGGATGAAGTACCCGTGGAACGAGGCCGACCGTGCCGCCTATGAGATTCGTGCATACGCATACGAGGAGCAGTGGTGGCAGACGAAGAAACACCTGCTCGACCCGGAGCAGGGATGACGGATCCCAGCCGTAGGTGGCAGGCCTGGTTCGATGCCTTCACGAAGATCCGGGACGCATGGCCCACCCGGCTCGATGTCCGCTGTCCGGATGGTGATCAAGGGCACCTGCACATCACGTACACGGGAAGCGCAGAGTCCAGGGTTGGCTTCGCGACGATGTGGTGCGACGTGGGTCGTGACGGCATCTTTCTTCCGCGGGTCGGGATTCCGGAAGGCGCGGAGATGCTGTCCTTCGAAATGACGGCGGAGGAACGAGCCGCCGTCATTCCCGACATCAGCCTCATCCCGATAGGTCCGTCCATCCCGGACGAGGATGAGTGAGATCTTCGAATTCGCCGAGCGGATGACCCGGCTGCGGGAGCGGCACGCCCGCAAGCCGAGCCTGATCGACCGTTTCGACCGGGCCCGGCTGGACTGACTCGGCTGGCGGGCGCGCGCCGGCCGGCCCAAGGGCATGGACCGGCCGTCCGGCGGCGTGGTGCCTCGCCCTTCCGCTCGGGACCGTCGTTCCTCAGCCTCCGGGCGCCCGGAGGATTCGGGGAGCGTCCGTCGGCCCGAACGCCAGCGACCCCACCGGCGCGGGGGCGTTCGGCTGTGGGGGTCCCAGCACGGCCAGGGCCTCGACCCAGTATCGGACCATCGCCCGGCTGGTGCTCTCCTCTCGGGTGACGCCCGCGTCGAGCCGACGGCGGGCGGCCTCCGGGTCGGACAGGGCGAGGTCGGCGGCGAAGAGGTTGCCCCAGACCGCGGGCTTGTCGCCCAGTTCCTTCTGGCGGGCGGCGGACGGGCCGCGGTAGAACGCGCCGGCGGTCAGCGGCAGCAGCTGGATGCCGAGGACGGACTCCGGCTTGGGGTCGAACCAGGTCGCATAGTCGATTTTGGCGTCCCAGACGATGCCCGCGGTGGTGTGCGCGTATCCGGCCTCGCGGGTCAGCCCTTCACCGAGCCAGTACATCCGGGCCGTCGCCGCCTCCAGGGCGTAGTGGGCGATGCCGTACCCGGTCATCGCCGCGTTGTCGCGGACGACTCCCCACCGGGCCACTGCCTCCCAGGCCGCCACCGCTTCGCTGGACGACTCCTGGTTGTTGCCGTCCGCGAAGGGGGCGAACCCGGAGGCGGCCGAACTGCCGAGATAGGCGTTGAAGGCCCGAAACGGGGGCAGCCCGCTCGCCGGGCCGATCGCCAGCGATCCGGCGTAGTCGCGGACGATCAGGTCGACCACGTCGCCGTACTCGCGGGCGAATCCGGGATCTGCTGTTGCCAGCACGGCGGCGGCGCGGACCAGGTAGCCGTACTGGAAGTGATGGTCGTTGTAGTCCTGTGCGCCGAACTCGGCCGGAACGGCTATCAGCCCACCCCAGGTCGGGTCGTAGCCGAAATAGCGCCCGTCGGACGGTCCGGTGTGGGTCAGCCAGTCGACGAGTTGCGGCCGCAGCCGGTCGAGCGCCGCCGTGCGCTGAGCGTCCGCGCCGGCGGCGGCCGCGACCTCGGCGATGGTGGACAGCCGGCCGAGCTCCTTGAGTCCGAAGTAGCTGCCGCCCGCGCCGGGCGGATCGGCCAGGTCACGGTCCAGGTCGGCGAGCACGGCCTGGTGCGCGGCCTTGCTCAGCGGCACCTCGGGCACGGCGGTGAGCAACCCCGGCATCGGGGTCTTGACCTGCACCGCGTCGGCCGTGACCACCGACATCGTTCCCCGGGCGTCCGGATAGGAGCCGGCCAGCGGCGCCGGCCCGGCGACCAGGCCGGCCTGGTGGTGCGGCAGCAGGGCCCACGCGCCGGCCCCGCCGGCGGCCCGGCGTGCGGTGAGTGTCTGGCTGACCGTGCCGGCCGCGGCGTCGTACGCCGTGGTGGCCGTGGTCTGCACGATCGGATCGGTGGTGCTGGCCTTCTCCCAGCTCGCCTGATCGGCGCCGGCCGGCACCCGGGCGACGGCGAGCTGCTCGCCCGACCCGGTGACGGTGGTCCCGGCCTGCGTCAGATCGGTGCCGAGAACGTCCCAGCGTGCGCCCGCGATGTCGAGCCGGGCCCGGGTGGCCGAGCTGCCGACGTCGCGGAAGGTGCCGTTCAGGGTGGGCGCCGCCCCGTCGAAGCGCAGCCACACCACCGGGCTGCCCTGCGCGAGGGTGACATCGACGTGGCCGCCACCGGCGAGCCCGACGCGCAGGACGACGTGGAAGGCGCCGTAGCCGACGACGCTCACGGCGCCGGTGGCAGCGCCGACGGTGAGGGCCGGCACGAACGGGGTGATCACGGCATTCGCGGAGGCGGTGAGCGGCGCGCCGCTGATCTGCAGGCCGCCGGCGGCGGCCTGCACGGCCAGCGGGTGGGTCCAGATCGGTTGGGTACGGGGCCCGGTCAGTGCTGAGCTCCACCACTGGTTGGTCGGCGCCGCCTGGCCCGCGAGGTCGCCGGCCTGCGTGGGGGCCTTGGTCGGGGCGGACCCGGCCGGCAGCTTCTCGGCGATGCTTCCGCTGCCGGTCACCACCGGAACGGTGAGCGGCGACGCGGCGGCGTCCTCCATGACCGTGCCGGCGTTCCGCGCCGGCGCGGCCGGGACCCGGTCCACCGGCTCGGCGTCCGGTGTGGAGGTGCACGCGGTCAGCGCGGTGAGCGCCGCGATCCCCGTCATGGCCAGGATGCGGCGGCTCATGCGCTGTTCACGGCAGGGGTGCTGCCGGTCGCAGTGGTGGTGTCGACGACGACGGCGAACTGCAGCCCCGGCACCAGCGTCCGCACTGTCGCCCGGGCCGCCGGATCCGGCCGCAGCACGACGGTCAGCTCGTCCGCACCGCTCGCCTGCTGGCCGGCATCGACCTTGGGCTCGACCTTCTCCAGTGTCGTGGTGATCCGGCTGGACAGGCCGGGACCTGTCACGTAGGCGGTCATCCCGAGCCGGAACTTGCGGAGCTTCTCGAGCGGCACGTCTACCGCGAAGACGACCTTGGCCGGGTCGTACAGGGTGACGATCGGCTCACCGGCCCGGGCGATCTGCCCGGGCGCCACGTTGATCTTGGTGACGATGCCGGCGGCGGGCGCCTGCAGCTTCTGTACGCGCCGCCCGCCGCCGTCCGCGGTCAGGGTGATGGTGGCCAGGTCCGCGCCGGCGGTGACGCTCGTCCGCTCGGTGGTCATCATCTCGGTGACGACGGCGGCATCGGCCGAACCGACGGTGATCGGCTGCGCGGTGAGCACCGCCTTGCCGGCATCCACCATGTTCCGTTCGGCGAGGCGCTGCCGCACGATGTGGGTGCCGCCCGCGCCGGCCGCCGTCAGCAGGATCAGCACCACCACGCCGGTACGCATGACTCGCAGCGCACTGCGTCCTCGGCGCTTCGGCGTCGGGGCCGCCGGTTCGGGACGCGGAATGACAGTGGTCGAGCTGTTGTCGAAGGTTCTGGCATTGTCGATCGTGGCGCTCATGGTGGTACACCTCTCGGCGGTGCGGCCCGGATCAGGCGGCGGATGGTGGCGGGCAGAAGCCGGTCAGGCAGTGGCCGCGACGTGCTGCGGCTGGGTGGCGGATGGTCCGCCGTAGGGCGTCGAGCGCGGGACTTCCGGCGATCCGGCCGGCGGTCTGGCGCCGTGCCGGATCCGGCCGCCGGTGACCGATTCGAGGATCATCCGGCCGAGGATCAGAACGATCATGGAAGCCCAGCCGACGGAGAGCCAGGTAGGCGCCGGATCGGCCATCACCAGCACACCGACCACGATGGCGGTGACGTTCAGGACGAGCAGGGCGAAGAGCGGCATGACCGCCCACAGCGACCGGGTGCCGTCGCCGCCGGCGTTGGTGACCTTCCACTTCGCCGGCCGGCCGACCAGCACGCCGCCGAGCGCCCGCATATGTACCGGCGTCGCGCCGATGCTGGCCACGATCGCCGACAGCTTGAACCCGCCCGACTGCAGCCAGGTGACCAGCAGCACGGCCGCCTGGAACGGCAGGTAGTGGGTGGCCCAGGCGAGGCCGTCGGCGCGGATCGGGCTCAGCGCGAAGAGCAGGTAGAGCGCCGGGAACAGCATGAAGGTCAGCATCGCCATGGACAGCAGGTAATGCGTGCCGCAGAACAGGTACTGCAGTCGCTGGTCGATGGTCAGGCCGATGCCGCGCCTGAACAGCCGCCCGCGTAGCAACACCTCGAAACCGCCGCCCGCCCAGCGCAGCTGCTGCTTCAGGTACGAGGGGACGTCCTGCGGGGCCAGCCCGCGGGCCAGCACCTGCGGGACGTAGATCGACTTCCAGCCGCGCTTGTGCAGCTCGATCGACGTCCAGAGGTCCTCGGAGTTGCTGCCCGTCCAGATGCCGCCGATGGTGTCCAGTGCGGTCCGGCGGAACATCACGTTCGTACCTACGCAGAACGCGGCGTTGAAGTGGTTCTTGCCCGGGCAGACGAGCTCGTAGAAGATGCGCTGAGCCTCGCCGGAACCGGTGGCGACCAGATTCACGTTGTTCGTGTAGTACTGCGGGGACTGGACGAATGCGACGTCCGGGTCGTGGAAGTGCGGCAGGACGCTGAGCAGGAAGTTCGGCTCGGGCACATGGTCGGCGTCGAAGATGACCACGAACTCACCATTCGTACGGGCCAGCGCGGCGTTGACGTTGCCGGCCTTCGCATGCTCGCCGCCCGGGCGGCGTAGGTAGCCGATACCCACCTCGTCCGCGATCTCGCGCAGCTCCTCGTTGTCGCCGTCGTCGAGCAGGAACGTGCGGTGCGGCAGAACCATGTCGCGGGCCGCGACCATGGTGCGCCGGACCAGCGCCGGCTCCTCGCCGTACGCGGTGATGAAGACGTCGATGGACGGCGCCTCCGCGCCGGCCCGCAGCCGGTTGCGCCAGACCGTGGCGTCCACCGATTCGGGCCGGTCGTCGTGGGCCAGGATGGTCCACCACGTGCCGATCAGGTGCAGGGCGGTCAGGCCTTCGGCGGCCAGCATGGCGAACCAGAGCCAGCCGGGCCCGCGGTACGCCGGGTTGAGCAGGAAGAGCTGATAGAACAGCGTGGCGGCGAGCGCCGCGATGATGGCGACGCGCGTCGAACGCTGCAGCGGCCGCCATGCCAGGCGAGCTGCCCGGGCCGGCGGAACTGGCGGTGCCGTCATGAATGCTCCCGAAAGCCTTCGATATCCAGCGCCGTGGATTCGGTGCCGTAGACCAGGGAACAGGAACATCCGCCGGCGCGCGACCCACCCGCGTCGAACATTTATATTCGGCGCGGGTTACGAGTTCAGAAAATCGTCATCTTCATGTGGACTTATGATCTTCATTCATCGATTTGTGCCGCTCTGAGCTGCGGATAATCATTTAGAAATGTAAATCTTTTGTGACCGGCAGGTCTCTTTTTTTCGGGCTGTAGGGCTGGCTAGTGGGTGAGGTCACATGGCTTGCGGACGGGTGCGATGGGTTCTGTCAATGCGACCGAAACGCTGCCGAAACGAGGCAGCCTCGGTTCGGGTGGACTACTTGCACGTATGCCCGGCTACTGCGCGCAGGATGTTCCAAACCGTACTGGGCTTTCGAATTTTTCGAATAGCGGTATGCTCAGGTCATGTCGAGCACGCTGCGTGAACGAACTGTTCTGCCACCGGAGGACCCTGCCGACCTGGTGCGCTTCGCGCGGGGTCTGGCCGACGCTGAGGCCCCAGCGCGAGCGAAGCTGGTGGGGCCGGACGGATCGCAGATCGACATTCCGGCCGAGCTCTACGAACTGCTGCGCGAGGTCGTCGGTGCCCTGTCCCAGGGCATGGCCATCTCGATCGCCCCGCACAACACGATGCTGACGACCCAGGAAGCGGCTGACCTGCTCAACATCTCGCGGCCGACACTGGTTCGGCTGCTCACTGACGGTGAGATCCCGCACAGCATGCGTGGCCGGCACCGGCGCGTCCTGCTGCGCGACATCCTCGAATACTCTGAGCGCACCCGAGCCGAGCGCCGCAGCGCCCTCGACCAGATGGCAACCGATGCCGAGGATGACGGGCTGTACGAGATCACCATTGACTCCCAGCCGTCCAGGTGACCACCGCCCATGGTCGCGTTCCCCGCGTTTCTCGACACCTGTGTGCTCTACCCCGCCTACCTGTGCGACACGTTGCTTCGCCTCGCCGAAGCCTCCGCGTACCGGCCGTTGTGGTCGGCTGATGTCTTCGCCGAGCTGCGGCGCAACCTCGGCGACCGCGGGCTACCACCGGATCGGGTCGACCGGCGGCTCGGGCAGATGGCCCGGTCATTCCCCGACGCCCAGGTGACGGGCTATGAGTCACTCATCGACGGTATGACGAACCATCCCAAGGACCGGCACGTCTTGGCTGCGGCCGTGGCGATCCACCCTGACGACTTCCTTCTCGACCAGCTCGATCTCTACCCCGGCGTGACCATGGATGTGCTCCGTCGCCAAGCCGCTTCCTACCGGCGGGTGCCGAACACTGTGCCGGAGATTCTGGTTCTCCTTGACCGCACTGGCGTACCCGGATTCGCGGCTGAAGTGCGGCGTCATCTCGGGCCGCCGACTTGGTAGCGCAGCCGACCGAGCAGCCGACGCCGGTTTCAAGCCAGGGGCCCGTTGCGGCGACACCCCGCCGGTCGGCGAACGCCTGATCGGCACGCTGTGATTGAAGCGCCGTCGCGGCCAGATGCCGCACTGCTTGGAATGTCAGAGCTTCTCCGTGGTGTCCGAGACGCTCGCCCGTGACCAGGCAAGGTCGAAGATGCGTAGGCAAAAGTCGTACATCGGGCTGGGGTTCTGGAATACGGTGCAGGGGGAGTTGCGGCCGTGCTCCCGCGGCGAGTAAGTGGTCAGGTAGGCGATCCGGTCAGTCGCGATCATGCGTGCGAGGTGCGGAAAGTCGTAGAGCCTGAGCTCCACCTCGGCCCGATCACCGCAGTGAGCCAGGAGATAATCCACGTTGGCCTTGACCTGGCGGCCGAGTAAGCCGGCACGGAAGGCGGCGTCGTGCTCGCTCACCTCACGTTCGCGATGGTCCAGCCAGCTCCCTTCGACGCTGGTGCTTGGGTCGGGGAGCAGGATCTTGACAGGCACTCGCCCGGATCGTCGGCTCCACAGGTCAGCGAAGCTGTCACGAGTGAGTTCGTTGCCGCGGCTGGTAAATATGCGAACCCATTTCGCATTCTGCAAGTCATCGGCGAGTGCCGCATTCGCCAATGACTGCTTGGGATAGGTCCGAGTGACGCCGGCACCGGTCAGCCGTGAGAGCCAATTGATCAGCCTTCCGCGAAGCCTTCGTGATCCAAACCATGCGACCCCCGCCACCAGCAGGCTCGCGGTCAGCGAACTGAGCACTCCCCAGGTGAAATCCACGAGTCATCCCCTTCCGTGGTTCCTCTATTCTCGACACTTGTGCAAGTAGAGTTGCCACCCGGAGCGAATTTGACCTTGACTCCCGGTGAATGCCGTTCGTGGCTGAGGCGCGTTCCGCGGACACCTGAGGCGAAGCAGGCGTGCGACTCGCTCCGGCCCCGTGGGCTGGGATTCTTCCGGGCCAGACCGCCGCTCCCCGTGCTTCTGTTCCTGGCAGCCAGGGAAGGGCGGCTGATCGGATCGGCGGACGCGTTCGCCGTCATCGAGCCGCCGATCGCCCGGATGTCCGAGTGGAACGCGGCGATGCGAGTTCTGCCACGGGATGTGCGGGCGATCGCCTGGCTGGCCCGTGCTTGGCAGTTCATACTGCCGGTGGCCCCGGTATTGATCGCCATGTTGGTGGCGGTTCCACTGGTTCTCCTCCACAGAGCGAACGCACTCACCGCGCTGGTGCTGATCCTGGCAGGCCTGACAGTGTTGGCCGGCGACATGACAGTCTCCGTGATCCGGCTCGCCGGGGAACTCATCCGGTCGGGGAGCGCGAATACGACCGACAACGAGATCATTGGCAATGAGCTACGGGGACACTGCTGGACCATAGCCTTCGGTCATGCCCTCGAACCCGCCGATGTGGACCGGCTCAGCGCGGAGGCATTCCGGCGAGTGTCGGCGCTGACGGACGCGATGTTGCCCGAGGACCCGGCATTCGGTTCCGAATGCCTCGGCGTTCGTGTCCAGAGTTTCGCCGGACGCGATGCCCGGGATGCTCTTGGATCTCTGCCTTCGCTTCAACGGATTCCGCGGACTGACTGGTTCGTCATCGGTGCCAGGACAGACTTCAAGAGACCAGATCACGAGGCCGTCCGGCCGTTGAGCATCGTCCGGCTCATGCTCGTGGCCACGACCCTCTGTGTGCTGGTTTCCGCGCAGGTCGTCGCCTCGTTAGAGCGTCAGGCATGTTCGACTCCCGGCTGTGATGATCGACAGCTCAGCTACCCGTGGGCACTGCGCTGGATCATCGAGTACGTCTTTTTCCAATTCCCGGAGTCGGTGACCTGGCAAGCACAGCTGTTGGGATTGCTGGTCATGGTCGCTGTTCCGGTGATGGTGATCTGCGTCTTCATGGCAACGCGCCAGCGTCTCCGGTACCGACGCGCACGGAGAGATCTGATGTACGACGCCATCAAGCGGATGGCGGCTCAGCCCGCCGTGGCAATTCTCGTCGTCAACGAGGCCGAGTCCAAAGCCGTCCGGGACGCCTTCGTCGCGCGCTCACCCGGCCTCGTTCCGGCGACCGGCAAGGTGGGTGGCAAGGCCGTGACCCAGCTCGGAGTTCTTGGCGGGGCTCGTATCGTCATGGCACAGAGTGAGCAGGGGACAGTGGGGGCCGGCTCGATGCCGTGGACCGTCGACAACCTCGTCAAGAACCTAGATCCGGTATTCCTGGTCCTGACCGGTGTCTGTTACGGCTTGGATTCCCGTGAGCTCGACGGTGGAAAACAGGACATCGGTGATGTCGTGGTCGCCACTCAGTTGCGCGCCGTGGAGCATCGCAAGGTGACCACCCGCGCCGATGGTTCTCAGTACGAGATCACTCGCGGCCCTCGCCCGGAAACGTCGAGCGACCTCTTGAGCCATGCACGCGTTCTGGGTCACGCTCGGCAGCCGGCGGTTCACTTCGGCCCGGTCCTCTCGCTCAACACCCTGGTCAACAGCGCGGAAGAGCGCGCCAGATTGCGTGCCCTCGACGAGGAGGCAATCGCGGGGGAGATGGAGGCGACCGGTCTCTACGCCGCTGCCAGCCAGGTGAAGAGCGATTGGATCATCGTCAAGGGCATCTCTGACTGGGGAGTGGAAAAGGCCGATGACTTCCAGGCCGCAGCGGCTCGCAATGCCGCGGACATCGTCGCCGACCTGATCGTCCAGATCGCCCCCGGCGCTGAGCGTGGCCGAGCTGGGTCGGACGTCCTGGAGAGTTAGGGCGTCATCTTCTTCTTGGTTGCCCAGTCGACGATGGCGAAGTAGCGGTGTGGGCCGACCACCGCGTCGAGCAGGTAGAAGGCCGTGGTGCCGATCAATACGATGATGAACGCGATCTGGGCCAGGTGGAGCAGCGCGAGCAGCACGGCGAAGATCAGCGGGGCGGGCCGGCCGACCGCGCAGTCCAGTGAGTCGCCGTCGCAGGCCGCGCGGAACTCCACCGGGCGGCCGGCGTCGGCGGGGGTGACCATCGAGTTGAAGACGACCGTGTGGAACGTGCGTCCGTCCTCCAGCGCGACCTCGACCTGGCACTCCCACCAGTTGCCGAAGCCGTTCACGCTCACCGGTCCGACGCGCCGGCAGTCGCCCACCTGGGCGGTCGCCGGCGCCTCGCTACCCGCCCACGGCGTGCCGGTTCCCGGATAGAAGCCGGTCAGCGTGGCGAGCAGCAGCCATACCAGCGGCACCGAGGCGAGCGCGACGATCGCCTTGCCGAGCATGACGAGCCGGTACCCGATCGGCCCGCGACTCCGGTATTCGGCCAGCGCTCTGGTTCGCGCCGACAGGTCAGCCGGATCGTCGCCCTGGTTGGCCGTTCGCTGGTCCACCATGTGTAAGCCCCCGGCAGTGATCGTATTTGATCGATGCACCGGGCGGGCCGGACGCGACGGTTACTCCGGCCGAGGCTTGCGGGCCCTCTCCGGGAACAGCAGCAGCGCGCCGATCAGGAAGCACAACGCCCCCAGCGCCGTGCAGCTGTTCACCACCGCCGTGCTGCGCTCGTCGCCCACCGAGGGTACGACGTACGACGCCACGGCTGAGGCCCCGAACGCCAGGCAGCCGAGCAGGTTCACGGTGGCGATCGCCGACTCCAGCGTCCGGCGCGGCCGGCCCAGCGGATGCCCGGTGACCTGGACGTATGCCAGGTACCCGGAGATCAGGAAGCAGATCGAGCCGAGCGCGTCCGGCCGCCACACCAGGCGGTCGTAATCGGGGGATTCCAGCCCGACCCGCAGGGCCCGGAACGTTGTCGCGTTGAAGAACAGCGTCCCGAGGAGTTGCACGCCGCTGCTCCACCAGCCGATCCGGCGCGGCTCGAAGGTCAGCAGCCTCAGCCGGTGGCCGGGCTCGCGGCCGGAGTTGATCGTCTCCAGCCACTGCAGGCCGGCCGCCGTGGTGAACAGGAGCGACCCCACGAAGAAGACCAGGCCGTCAACGCCCGGACCGACGAGCCGCGCGAAAGCCGGGATCGGGGCGACGAGGAAACAGGCCGACCCGGCGGCGAACAGGGCAGCGATCCACCATGACGTCCGGGAGGGGAGTTTCGTCGGGTGCCGGGTCGCGGGCATGGACAAGTCCATCCCGTGGGCGCCCACCGGCGCGTCACCCCGGCGGGATGATTCACCCGGGTGGAGATGGCCGGCCTGCCTCGCCGATCAGTAGTGCCCGTTGTTCTGGAAGTAGGTCCAGGCGCCGCACGGTGACTGGTAACGGCCCTTGACGTACCCCAGGCCCCATTTGATCTGGGTTGCGGGGTTGCTCTTCCAATCGGAGCCAACCGAGGCCATCTTGCTGCCGGGCAGGGCCTGGGGGATGCCGTAGGCGCCCGAGCTGCGGTTCTCCGCCTTGTAGTTCCAACCGCTCTCCTTGTTCCAGAGCTGGTTGAGGCAGGGGAACTCGGCGATCCCGAAGCCGGCGTCGAGCATCAGCGTGCAGCCGATCGCCCGGCTGCCGCTGAACTCCCTGCAGGATCCCGGGATCGGCCCGTTGAAGGCGACCGGCCCGGCGTTCGCCTCGGCTTCCGCCTTCTTCTTCGCGATCCGCTTGGTCTCCAGGGTGCGCGCCTGCTTGGCGGCCCGTTTCGCCTCGGTGGCCGCTTTGCCGGCAGCCTCGTTCTCCGCCTGGTGCCGCATCGCGCGGGCCGCGGTGTGCTCGTTCTGCCGTTCCTTGAGCAGCTGCATGTCACTGATCTCGGCCTGGGCGAGCGCGACGGGCGCGGGCGTCTCGCGCTGCTGTCCTAGATAGACACCGCCGACCAGGCCGGCGAGCAGGACCGCGACCGAGGCGGTGCGAGCACCGGCCTTCTTCCACGCGTGAGTCACCGGGCATCCCTTCATTGCGGAGGAGCGCTTGAGGGTACGACGTGGCGGGCCGCTTCGTGCAATCGCTCATGGTGGCGTACGGCGCGCCGTCCGGCCGGCCCGGTTGCGCGAATCGCCCGGTTACCGCTGGTGGCGCCAGCGGTCCAGGACGAGGTCGATGTCGGCGCGGATGCGGTCGCGGGCCTCCTCCCGGGGGACCCCCGACATCAGCAACTCGTCATAGTCCGTGTCCTTGTGCCGGATCGAGGCCACCACCGCGCGCGTCACCGCCTCCGGGTCCAGTGCCCGGCCCGCGGCGCTGCGCCCGACCCGGCCGCTGCCCCGGACGCCGGTGTGCCGGCTGATCGCTGTGGCTCGGGCGGGCGGGCAGCCGGGGAACAGCCGGGCGATTGCTTCGGCGAGCTCCTGCTGGAACGACTCGTCAGCGACCTCGCGGCGTTCCCGGTCGCGCTCACGGCGGCGGGCCCGGGCGTCCTCGTCGGACAGACATTCCCGTTCGGCCTCCTCGACGGCGGCCTGTTCGACAAGCAGGCCCTGTCGTTCGTGGCGTCGGCGGGAGCGGCTGAAGCGCACCACCACGGCGGAGAGCCCGCTGTTCTTCTTGGCACGGCGGGTCAGCGCCACGTTGCCGGCCGGCAGGAAGACCAGGTGGTCGAGGTCGGCGCAGGTCAGGCAGAGCGGCCCGGCGTCCTCCATGGTCAGCATGTCGGCGCCGGTCTGGCCGCAGCCGGTGCAGGTGAAGTCCTTCAGCGGCTGCACCACCACCAGATCGAGGGCTTTGCTCTGCTTGGCGGTGAGCCGTTCCCGCTGGCGTTCCGGCAGGTCGGCGGGCATCCAATGGGTGCGGAACGCCAGCTCCTGCTCGGGCCGGCCGGCGGCGGTGAAGCGCAGCGGACGCCGGTCGCGGGTGGCGGACAGGTAGCCGACCTCGCTGGGACGCAGCCCCCGGCTGGTCACCCAGCGGTGGAACACCTCCAGCGCGTCGGTGATCCGGTCGGCCGACACGGCGGTCAGCGACTCCAGGTCCGGCACGCGGCCCTGCTGCCAGACTTCCACCTGCCGGTGGGACACCCATCCGAGCCCGGTCAGCACGTCGATCAGGCTCACCTGATGCTGGTGCGTCAGGGCCTGCTCGGCGGCGGTGATCACCCGGCGTTCCAGCTTCGAGACGGGCTGCATGGCGGGAAGAGTATCGGTCTAAGGTGGCGCGGTGACGTCTTGGAGCGCACCTCCCGCCGCACCCGTGCCGCCGCAGCACGGGATCCGGATTCAGGACGAGGCGTGCTCCCGCCGGTGGTTCGCTCCGAACTCGTCCACGACCTGCGGGTGATCGACTGAGATCCCAGCTGGCGGGCATTCCCGTCGATCGTGTCGTCCAGGTTCGCGGTGCGGATGCTGGACGGGTCGCCCGTGCCGTCGCCGAGCACGGCGCTGACCTGGCGGCGGTGGTGACGAGCGCGGGCTCCGGCGGGAAGACCCCCGCCGCGTTCGTCGCCGCGCTGCTGGACGACCTGGAACGAGTCGCCGCCGAGCTGCTTCCCGCATGGCTGCCCGAGGCATCCGACATCAACCGGACCGATCTCGGTGGTGTGGCCGCCATCCGGATGATCGCCGAGGCCCGGGCGGTTCGGGCGCACTACAGCCGGCCGTTCCTGCGCGACCTGGCCCTTCTCGCGGTCACCGGGCACCGGGCGGAGAGCCGGCTTCCGGCCCGGGCCCGCGCCGGCCAGCTCGCCCGCCTGATCGCCGAGAGCTTCGGCCGGGACCGATGTGTGCTGCTCGTGTCGCCCGCCGCGGGCCTCACCCCGGTGGAGCGCGATGCGATGCTGGCCGGCGGTGACTGGCTCGCCCTCCACGCCCGGGCCGGGATCTGGCTGCTCAGCGACTCGCCGGTCGACGTGGAACGCGTCCCGGTGGTGACTGTGGACGGCCCGGTCGGTGAGCCGGAGCCGGTCGTCCTCGGCAGGCCGCACCCGGCCAGCGCGGTGGAGGCGGCTCTGGAGGCAGCGCTCGCCGCCGAGAGCTGGGCCACCGGCCGCCGGTGGAACCAGACCTATCAGTCGAACGCGCTCAGCGCCCCGATACGGCTGGATCTCTGCTGGCCGCGCGAGCGGTGCGTGGTGGAGCTGGACGGGCCGGAGCACTGCCATCCGGTGCGCTTCGAGGCCGACCGGCAGCGCGACGTCCAGTTGCAACTCGACGGCTACGCCGTCCTCCGGTTCACCAATGCACGTGTCGTCCACGACGTGGGCGCCGTGGTGCATCAGATCGGCACCTATATTCGGGGCCGGCGGCGCGACACAGCGGAAGGAAACTGACCATGGCTGGTGACGAACTCACGCCCTCGGAGAACGCCATTCTGATCGTTCTCATGGCGGAGGCACGCGAGGTCCTCAATACCGAGCTCCGCGAGACGTACGGCCTCGACGTGCGCAAGCCGGCCCGGGACAAGCTGGGCCGGAAGGGTTACGCGGTCAGCCGGAAGAGCGGGCGCACCTTCGCGCTGGAGCTCGGTGACAAGGGCTGGGTGCACGTCCAGGACCAGCTCAACTTCCGGTCGAACGGCGCCACCGCCCAGGCTGCGGCACTGACCGCCCTGCTCAGCGGCCTGCGGAGTCGCGTGCTGGACCGCAGCGGATGCACGTCCTTCGCCGAGCTTTTCGCCCTCAACGACGTACGAGGCGACGTGCGAGGCGACGTGCCAGGCGACGTGCGCGACTCGGCGGTCGCTCCGGATCAGGATCAAGTGCTGCGGACGCGCATCGTGAACGCGTACCAAGCGCTCACGGACGAGCCCGGCGGCTGGGTCAGTCTCACCCGGCTGCGGCCGTTCTTCGGCGACGTCTCCCGGGCCGCCCTGGACGACGCCCTGAGCCGGGTGAGCCGGGAGCCCGGCGTCACGCTCGCGCCCCAGTCGAATCAGAAGGTGCTGACCGACGCGGATCATGCCGCCGCCCTGCACATCGGCGGGCAGGACAAGCACGTGCTGTCGATCGGTGTGTGATGGACGAGCAGGAACGCGCCGCGCTCGCCGCGCTGAGATTCAACTGGGCGCCGGTCCCGGACGACGTCTGGCGGCCGATGCCGTTCCACGTCGACGGCCTGCACCCGGCAGTGATCCGTGACGTGCTCGACGGGGTGGCCGACGCCCGGACCAGCGACGGCGGCAGCCCGATCGGACTGGTGATCCAGGGACAGCGTGGTTCCGGCAAGACGCACCTGCTCGGCTGGGTCCGGCAGCAGGTGCAGGAGCAGGGCGGCTACTTCTTCCTGGCCGGACTCCTCGACGGCGCGGGATTCTGGGACAGCGTGCTGGCCGCCATGCTGGACGGCCTGTCCCGCCCGGTTCCCGGCAGCCAGCAGACGCAGCTGGTGCAGCTGCTGCGACGGCTGTCCGCGATGGTCGGCGCGCCGCGCACGGCGCGGCGGGCCGTGATGGGGGAGACCGAGCTCACCCGTCCGTCTCTGGACGCGTTCATCGAAGGGCTCGGTGAGTTCGACCGGCAGGTCGCCCGCGCGAGCCAGGACACCGCCCGCGCGCTGGCCCTCAGCGCCTCCGAGGATCTCGGCCATCGTGACCTGGCGGAGAACTACTTCCTCTCCGGGGAGGAGTCCGAACCCGGCGAACGCGCGGCGTGGGGCATGCGCCGAGCCCCGCGACGCCCGCAGCTGATCGTGCAGGACCTGTCCTGGCTCCTGGCGCTGACCGGCCCCTCGGTGATCGCCATCGACCAGATCGACACCCTCATCGCGCAGAGCTCGATCGCCGCGGGCGCCGATCTGCAGAAGGCCGTCCGGATCAGCCCGGAGCAGGCCTACCTGCTCAGCCAGATCGCCGAAGGCCTGATGGCGCTGCGCCAGGTGACCCGGCGGACGTTCACGGTGGTCGCCTGCATCCCGGACTCCTGGGCGACCATCCGGGCCATGGCCACCGACACGGTCGGCGACCGGTTCCGCCTGGCGCCGACACTGGAAGTCATCAAGGACGACGACCTCGGCCGGGCCATCATCGAGAAGCGCTTCACCGTGCGGTACGCGGACATCGGGTTCACCCCGCCGTACCCGTCCTGGCCGATTCTGCCGCAGGCGTTCGCCTCCGCGGGCGACTACACACCGCGGCAACTGCTCATCGAGATCGACACGCATATCCGCCGGTGCATCGCCGAGGACGTGGTTCTGGAGCTGGGCCGTCTCGGCGCGCCGCCGGCCACCGAGCCGCATGCGCCGCGGCCGATCGCGCCGGTGGTCACCGTCGACGAGCTCGACCGGTTCGACACCCGTTTCGCGGAACTGAAACGGGACGCCGACGTCGTCGGCCCGCTGGCGAAGTCCGGAGAGGACAGTCTCGTGCCGGGCCTGCTCGCCGCCGGGCTGACCGCGTGGATCCTGGAACGCGGTGACGCCGGCGAGGCGTTCTCCGTCGACCCTCCGCCGAGTACGAATCCACCGCTGCACGCCCGGCTCCGGCTGACCCTCGACGAGAGCACCGAGGACCAGGTCCACTGGTGTTTCCGGGCGATCAGCCACGAGCATCACGGCAACGCCGCGCTCTCCCGGATCCGCAAGGCTTCCATGGCGACCGGGCTGGACCAGCAGATCACCAAACGCAAGCTGTTCCTGCTCCGCAACGGCGGCTGGTCCGGGGCGGCGACACGGAAAGCCGTCGACGCGTTCGAGGCGGCGGGTGGCCGGGTGCTGGAACTGGACAGCGAGGACGTGCGGGTGCTGTCCGCGCTTCGCGTGATGCTGGCCGAGGAGAGCATCGACCTGCAGGCGTGGCTCGCCGATCGCCGGCCCACGAAGGACGTGCGGCTGATCCAGCACGCCCTGTCCGACGCCGCCACCGGGAGCGGGCATGCCGAGCCCGCCGCCGAGCCCGCCGCCGAGCCCGCCGCCGAGCCGGAGCCGGAGGCGGCGCCCCGGCCCGTGCCGGCTGCGCCCCAGCCTGTGCCGGCTGCGTCGGCGATGCCGGCGACGTCGCCCGAGGGGACCTTCACCATCGGGTACGGCTACGACTCCGGCGACCCGATGACGCTCCACCTGGAGTCGCTCCGCAAACACGCGACGATCTTCGCGGGTTCCGGCTCCGGCAAGACCGTGCTGATCCGCCGGATCGTCGAGGAGTGTGCCCTGCGGGGCGTCTCCAGCATCGTCCTCGATCCGAACAACGATCTGGCCCGGCTCGGTCAGGGCTGGCCGGAACCGCCGGCGCAGTGGCGCCCGGGTGACGCTGCCAAGTCGGCGGAGTACCTGGCCACGACGGACGTCGTCGTGTGGACGCCGCGGCGGGTGGCCGGCCGTCCGCTCAGCTTCCAGCCGCTCCCGGACTTCCGTGGCGTGCTGGACGATCCGGACGAGTTCGCCGAGGCGGTCGAGGCGGCCGTCGCCTCGCTGGCACCCCGGGCGATGGTGTCCGGGCGTGCCGCCAAGGCACATCTCGGTCTTGCCGTGTTGCGCAAGGCGGTGGAGCACTACGGCCGTCGCGGTGGCACCGGGCTCAAGGGCCTGATCGACACTCTGTCCGACCTGCCCGACGGCATCATCGACCTGGACGGCGCCGACAAGATCGCGCTCGGCCTCGCGCAGACGCTCACCGCCGCCATGGTCAACGACCCGCTGTTCGGCGGTGAGGGCACACCGATGGACCCGGGCACCCTGCTCACGCCGGCAGCCGGTAAGCGCGCCCGGGTGTCGGTCGTCAGCCTGATCGGGCTGCCCTCCGACGACGTGCGCCAGAGCTTCGTCAACCAGCTCCAGATGGCCCTGTTCGCCTGGATCAAGAAGAATCCGGCCGGCGACCGGCCCCTCCTGGGTTTGCTGATCATGGACGAGGCGCAGACCTTCGCTCCGTCCGGAGGCATGACGGCCTGCACCCAGAGCACCCTGGCGCTGGCGGCGCAGGCCCGCAAGTACGGCCTCGGGCTGATCTTCGCGACCCAGGCCCCGAAAGGCCTGCACAACCGGATCCCCGGCAACGCGGCGACCCAGCTCTACGGCTTGCTGAACAGTCCGATCCAGATCGAGGCGGCCCGGGAGATGGCGAAGGCCAAGGGCGGCGACGTCCCGGATGTCTCCCGGCTGACCGTGGGCGAGTTCTACCTGGCCGCGGAAGGAGCGGCGCCCGCGAAGATCCGGACCCCGCTGTCCCTGACCCATCACCCGCGCAGCCCCATGACGGTCGAGGAGGTCCTGCGAGTAGCCAAGCGATGAGGCCGGATCCTTGGCAACGGACACGGAAGGTGGCATCGTCGAGCGGTGATCGACCCGTACCCGTGGCTTGAAGATCTTGATTCGCCGGAGGCTCTTCGGTGGGTCTCGGAGCGGAACGCGGAGACGCTCGCGGCGCTGGCCGACGCGGAGTTCGCGCGGCTGCGGGACGCTGCCCGGGAGGTGCTGGACAGCACGGAGCGGATCTCGTTCCCGGCCTGGCGCGGGGACGGGTTCTACTACGACTTCTGGCGGGACGCCGACCATCCGCGCGGGCTGTGGCGGCGGACCACGCCCGAGCAGTTCCGGCAGGACGAGCCGGAGTGGGACGTGCTGCTGGACCTCGACGCGCTGAACGCGGCCGAGGGCGCCAACTGGACGTGGGGCGGCGCCACAGTGCTGCGGCCCGGGTACGACAGGTGCCTGATCTCGCTGGCCCGAGGCGGTTCCGACGCGGTGGTGGTCCGCGAGTTCGACCTGGTCGCCCGGGCGTTCGTCAAGGACGGGTTCGCGCTGCCGGAGGCGAAATCCGACGTCGACTGGATCGACGCCGACCACATCTTCGTGGCGACCGATTTCGGCGCCGGCTCGCTGACCTCGTCCGGGTACGCGCGGATCGTCAAGCGGTGGCGGCGCGGCACCCCGCTGTCCGAGGCCGAGACGGTCTTCGAAGGGCAGCACGACGACGTCCTGATCAGCGCGTCCCATGACCCGGCGCCGGGTTTCGAGCGGGACTTCGTCGTCCAGCGCGTCGAGTTCTTCCGCACCCGGTACCACCTGCGTCTACCGGACGGGACGCTGGTCCGGATCGAGATACCCGAGGACGCCGACTTCGACGTGCACCGGGAGTGGATGCTGATCCGCCTCCGGTCGCCGTGGCTGCGGTTCCCGGCCGGCGCGCTGATCGTCACGAGCTTCGACGACTTCCTGGCGGGCCGGCGCGACTTCACCGTGCTGTTCCAGCCCGACGAGCGGACGTCGCTGAGCTCCTACGCGTGGACGCGCAACCACCTGCTGCTCGCCACGATGGCCGACGTCAAGACACGGATCGAGATCCTGACTCCGGGCTCGCCGTCGTGGAAGCGGGAGCCGCTCGCCACGGCCGGCGAGTTCGACAACACGTGGATCGTGGACACCGAGCCGGAGAGCTCGGACTCGTACCTGATCGCCTCGGAAGGTTTCCTGCAACCGGCGTCGCTGCGGCTCGGCGCGAGCACGGTCCTCAAGCGGGAGCCGGCCTTCTTCGACACGGACGGCCTGGCGGTCCGGCAGCATTTCGCTGTCTCGGCGGACGGGACCCGGGTGCCGTACTTCGTGGTCGGCGGCGACGGCTGCGGGCCGGCGCTGCTCACCGGGTACGGCGGTTTCGAGATCTCCAGAACCCCGGACTACGGCGGTGTGCGCGGGCGGGGCTGGCTGGCCCGTGGCGGCACCTACGTCCTCGCGAACATCCGGGGCGGCGGCGAATACGGCCCGGCGTGGCATCAGGCCGCGCTGCGGGAGAACCGGACCCGGGCCTACGAGGACTTCGCGGCCGTCGCCCGGGACCTGGTGGACCGCGGCATCACCACGCCCGCGCAACTCGGCATCACCGGGGGCAGCAACGGCGGGCTGCTGATGGGCGTCATGCTGACCCGTTGTCCGGAGTTGTTCGGCGCGGTGGTCGCGGCGGTGCCGCTGCTCGACATGCGCCGCTACACGAAACTGCTGGCCGGAAAATCCTGGATCGCCGAGTACGGGGATCCCGACGTCCCCGGTGACTGGGAGTTCCTGCGGGAGTATTCGCCCTATCAGAACGTCCGGCCCGATCGCCCGTACCCTCCGGTCCTGTTCCTCACCTCGACCCGCGACGACCGTGTGCATCCCGGGCACGCGCGGAAGATGCTCGCGCTGCTGCGCGACCACGGATACGACGCGTGGCTGTACGAGAACGTGGAGGGCGGGCACGGCGCGGCCGCGGACAACGAGCAGGCCGCCACCCGGGAGGCGCTGACGCTGGAATTCCTCTGGCGCAAGCTTCACCAGGGTGGCTGAAACCCGGACAAGCGTGGCGACGGCCTTTGCGCAGGTCGGTGACGTCCGTACCATCGGGCGGTGCGAATTCGAGGGGTCGTCGCAGCGCTGATCAGTGCCGGTCTGCTGAGCGCGTGTCAGAGTGGTGGCTCCGTGGGGCGGGTGACGGGTCTGCCCGTACCCTCGATCGCCGCGCCCTCCGCGTCGCCCTCGGCGGCGCCCTCCGCGTCGGCCTCGATCCCCCCGTCGTCCTCCGCGTCGGCGTCCGCGTCCACCTCCGCGTCAGCGTCTGCCACGGCGTCGGCTTCGGCTTCGAAGCTTCCGAAACCCGGCAACCCGAAGGGGCGCGCTTCCGTTCCGGCGGCGGCCAAGGCGGCCGACACCAGCAACCCCACGCGTACGGTCGGTGACGGCACCCCGGAGAGCTGCACCTCCGCCGCGGTGGTGAAAGCGGTCGCGGCCGGCGGCGTCATCACGTTCGACTGTGGACCCGCGCCCGTGACGATCACGATGAGCGCGACGGCGAAAGTGCGCAACTCCAGCTCCAAGGTGGTCCTCGACGGCGGCGGAAAGGTCACGCTCAGCGGGGCCGGCCAACGCCGCATCCTCTACATGAACACCTGCGACGACGCGCAAGGATCGGTCAGCGGTCCCTGCAACGACATCGACGCGCCCCGCCTGACGATCCAGAACATGGCGTTCACCAAGGGAAACAGCGCGGACGACGAGGGCGGCGGCGCGGTCTACGTGCGCGGCGGACACGTCAAGGTGGTCAACTCCCGATTCACCGCGAACCGGTGCGCCCGGACCGGGCCGGACCTCGGCGGCGCGGCGCTGCGCGTCTTCGACCAGGGCGGTGACCAGCCGGTCTACGTGGTCGGCAGCACGTTCACCGGAGGCCGGTGCTCGAACGGCTCGGCGCTGAGCAGCATCGGAGTGTCCTGGATCGTGCTGAACAGCTATTTCTCCGGCAACAAGGCGGTCGGGAAGGGCGCGAACCCGGCACGTGAGGGCACCCCCGGAGGTGGCAGCGGCGGCGCCATCTACATGGACGGCGACGCGATCGCGCTGACCCTGGACGGCACGGTGATCGAGAAGAACACGGCGGCCGAGGGCGGGGGCGCCGTCTTCTTCGTCAGCAACAACCGCACGGGGACGATGACCGTACGCAATTCGACGCTGCGCAAGAACCCGAGCGCGGTGTTCGAGACGAACGGCTTCCCGGGCATCTTCTTCATCGGCGCGGGTGAGCCAGTCGTGAGCGGCTCAGCCCTCCGCAAATAACGCTAATCCAGCGGTCCGATCACGTAGCCGAACTGCGCCGTCGAACCACTGCGGTCGATCTGATCAAGGGCGTCCGGCGCCAAGCTCGGCATCGGGGCGTCGGTCGCCCGCTTCCGCCAGCCCGCCATCGAGACCGACTTCCACTCGAGGTTGACCTCGCCGTTCTCAGTGTGGAAAGCGCCGCCCCGCTCGAACAGCAGAATCAGCGGCTCGAAGGGGTCCTCCAGCTCCGGCGACCACACGATGCCCGGAGTCGCGCGCAGTGCGGCCCAGTGCAGGATGAACGGGGTCAACTGCTTGACGTTCCACCCGCCGCCGCCGAGGGCGATCTTCTCCACCACTTCGTCAACCACCTGCTGGTCCGCGCGGATGGTCGGGTCGACGCAGGCGGCGATGTCGAAGAACGGCCCGCGAGCATCGCATTCGTACGCGGCTGACCAGCGTGCCGCCCGGCGGAAATACTCTTTCACCAGGGCGGCCTTCGACCATGCCTTGTCACCACGCCGTTCCCAGTCGACGGCGTTCAGACGGGTGGCCATCGCCCGCACAGCTTGGTCAGGAGTCATCGGCTCAATCCTCGCAGAACTGTTTCGACGATGGCGTCCAGATTAGAGAGGTCGTCGGCCATCCGGATTCCGGAACTGTCGATGCCGAACACGCGCCAATGCTGGAGTGGTTTGTCAGCTCGCCAGGCGTTGGGCGCGAGCTCGTGTGCACCGGGATGGTCCCGGCTCATGATGCGGTCTCCGTCGGCGTCAAAGGCGTCCGGATGTGCGGAGCGGTAGGGAAGGCCTGCCTCCATGAGGCGGTGTTCGACGTACTCATGGGCGGCGAGGCTGCGGAATGCCGTCAGATCGTCGGCATCCAGAGTGCCCTTCACGGCTCCCTCCCAGAGGGCGGCAGTGCGCTCGTCAGGAGTGAAGTATCCGCGCTCGACCCGGTTGGGACCGAGGGCGACATCATGCTGCTGGACGAAGAGATTCTGCCGCATCCCCTCGATGACACCGGGGTCCAGGCCGGTGTTGGCGGCGACACGGGGAGTGTCCTCGGGGCTGTGCCGGATACGCCGGTACGCCTCTGCGGCTCGCTCGGAGATCTCGTCGCCGTCGTTGACGAAGTCGGAACCACGAGGAAAGTCCGCGCGGAACTCGCTCGGCCCGGTACGCAGTGGGTGGGCGCGGGACTGCGTGTGTGCCCGAGTGGTCAGGCCGATGAGGTGGCCGGCCAGCTTGTCCAGCATGGGGTGGAGGCGACGGAGGCTGTTCAAGAGGCCTCGGATGAAGCGCTGGATGCGGTTGGACCATTCGAGTACCAGCGCGGACACCTGGCTCGCCACTGCGGGGCTGGCGATGCCGAGGGTGAGTCCCTCCATGGCGAGCCATTGCGGCAGGCGGACGGCGAGAGTGGCGACGAACTCGGCGATGAGGTCGCGGACGATGCCTCGGACCAGCGCGACGATCAGGCCGGCGCCCTCCACGGCGTAGGCGATGCCGCGGGTGGCGGTGGAGAGGCCGTCCAGGTTCGCCAGGTGCTGGCGGGCGTGGGCGCGGTAGGCATCGCCGGCCGCGCCGGACCAGCCGGATACGCCGGTACTGAGGTGGTGGGTGTAGTCCTGGCCGGCCTGATGGGTGAAGGCGCTGACGTTGGACCAGGTGGCGGCGTGTGCGGCGACCTGGTCGGCGTTGCCGGCGAGGTGGTCGAGGGCTTCCTTGAGTGGCTGGACGTGTTCCATCAGCCAGGAGACGCCCCAGGCCATGAGGCCGCCGAGCGGGTCGATGGCGAGCGTGAGCAGATCCAGGCCGGCGCCGACGCCGCCGAGGACCGGGTCCACCCAGCTGTTGTCGCGGATGCCCTCGGCGATGTCGGCGACGTCCCCGACCAGGCCCAGCCCGGTGTGCCAGGTCGTCGAGTCCTGGCTCTCCACGACGAGCGGGTTGACGCTCATCGCGACCTGCCGGTGCGCGCGATCGACATGGTGCGCCCTCTTCTCCGGTGGCTGTCCCCATCGGAGAAACCCCGCCGCGGGGGCGCGGGTTCAGTGGTAGTGGGCGTGCGCGGTTTTCGGTGGTTCGCCGGAGCGGGTGTCTCTCCGCAGGATCGACACGGCGACCTGGGCGAAGAGGGTCCGGTCGACGCCGTCGGCCGAACCGGTCGTGTCCCTCAGCTCGCGATCTGGAAGTTCGGGATCTTCGGCTCGCGCTCGTCCCGTGGCAGGCGACTGTCTTGGACGAGCGCATGCTCGGGAACGAGCGTGCGAGAAATTCCGATGCCCTGAAGACAGTTGTCGCACCAGAAATGGGCGCGCCCGACATCGCGGTCGGGCAGGCCGGTGAAGACGAGCCGCAGGCACTGCTGCCCGCAGTTGGGACAGGCGACGTCGATCGGCCCCGGAGTCATGTCGTAGGCGTCGCTGTAAGCGTCCAGCCATTGATCGTATGTCGCCATCATCGGGCTCTCGGCTCGGGTCGGATCGGCTGATTCTCCCACCATTCGTCCTCGTGTGCGTACGCCCTGTCCTCGAAGGCGTCGAACTCGGCGTCGTCGCGGGGATACGGTTTGCCGGCCGCGAGTTCGTCACGGTGGAACCTCTCGTGGACAAGTGTTCGGGCCAGGTCCTCTTCACTGCGGAAACCTTGCATGTAGAGCTTGATGGTGCCGTTGGGCAGGGTTTGACCACACGCGCCGCGGAATGTCGGTCTGCCGAGTTCGATCCGCAGATCGGAGATGTCGATGCCGTATTTCGCGGCGATCTGGCGTACCGAACGCATCTTGTAGGGCTGGGACGGGCCTTCGCCGAGCTTGCGCACCCGGTTGAGGGTCTCGGCCCCAGGGTCACCTGCTCGGGCTCGGGTGAACACCGCGGCCGCCTCGCCGATGTGGTCGGTGAGGGAGCGGGTGAGCGGGACCAGGTTGCGCAAGCTGCGCAGCAGACCCCGCAGAAAGCCGGCGATGCGGGCGCCCCACGAGCTGATCGCCGCGGTCACCTGGCCGACCACCAGCGGCGTCGCCAGACCGAGGGAGAACGCCGCTTCGGCCGCGTACACCACCAGCCTCGACACCAGGAACGCGATCGCGTCGCGGATCAGGAGGCGGACCGCGGCGATCAGCATGCCCGCGCCCTCGATCAGCGCGGCCATCGTCTCGGCGGCGGCGGCCAGCGCGAACGTGGCGCGCTGCTCGCCGCCGGACCGCGCGCGGTATGCCTCGGCCGCCGCGCCGTCCCACTCGGACAGGTCATGACGAACCGACCAGCCGATCTCCTCGGCCTGCTGCCGCAGGCCTTCGGCTACCTCCCGCCAGGTCCGTGCGCTTGATTCGATGGGTACGGGGTCACCCGCCAGCTGATCGAGAGCCGCGCTGAGGGGCCGCACGTGCTCGAGCAGCCAGGCAGTCCCGGATTGGAGCAGCATGCCGGCCGGGTCGGCGACGTAGGCGAGTGCTTCCAGCCCGGCGCCGGTGACGCCGAGCGTGCCGTCGATCCAGTTGCCGCTCCGGACGCTGCCGGCGATCAGTTCGATGTCCTCCGCGATGCCGATACCCGCGACCGCGGACGTCATCGGAACCCACCGGCCTGCCACAGGCCGTCGGCGGCCGTCTCGTCGGCGAGCTGATACTGCCCGGCGGCCCGCCGTACCGCGTCGGCGCTGCTGCCGGCAGCCCGGGCCGCCGCCCCGATCGCCGCGACGAGCGGCACCCGTGCCTGGTCGAGAAGAGCAGGCACGACGACGCAGAGATGACCGTAGGCGTCCGGCGTGATGCCGGTGTCATCTCCGGCATCACGGGCGCGCTCCAGCGCCTCGGTCGCCGCGTCGAGACACGAGGCGTGCCGACGCAGTTCCGCCGGGTCCGCTCTCATCGCGAGGGCTCCGTTCTCATCGCGAGGGCTCCGTTCTCATCGCGAGGGCTCCGTTCTCATCGCGAGGGGTCCGCTTTCGTCGCGAGGCGCGAGGCAGGAGGCGCGGTCAGCCGGTCGGTGAACGCGGTGAGCAGCACCCGGCCCTCGGCGGTCTCGTCGTCGCCGTTCTGCCGTGCCACCTCGGCAGCCCGCCGCGCGAGATCGGCGCGCGCCGCCTCGGAGGCGGCCAGCACCTGCTCGGCGATCCACCGCGCGGAGTGCCGGCGCACGTCCTCGGACAGGTGGAGGCCGGTCAGCGAGCCGGAGCTGTCGACGGCGACGACCACCAGGTCACCGCCGGCCGTCCCGGTTCCGGTGAGCGCGTGCAGTTTCCCGGCCAGGGCCCGGGTACGGGCGAGCCGTTCCTCCAGCCCGGCCTGCCAATCGTCGACCCAGTCGTCGGTACCGAACGGAGACGACATGTCACGACGTCTGGGTCAGGATGTCGTTGGCGATCTTCTGGACCTCGGCACGGGACTTCGCCGGCGCCGTCCCGGCCACTCCCACCTGCCACTTCAGGGGCGGACCGCCGAAGAAGTGGTCCATCTCCATCTGGTACCCGCCGTCCTCGGCCGCCTCCAGGAGATTCGTGGTGGCGTCGACGGATTCCGGCTCGGCGCTGAACCACTCGGTCGTCAACCGGGCGGTCTGTTCCTCGTCGCAGGGCGGTGCGCAGGCGCGCAGCAGCACGCCGACCCGCTTGTCGCTGCTGGGGTTGGTCGCGTCGGCGCAGATGTAGGCCTTGGCGTCCGCGAGGTCCACCTTGGCGCCGAGGCAGCCCCAGGTCGCCGGGGTGCGGAAGGCGAACGGCCAGCCCGGGAACCGCATCGTCGCGGTCTTCTCGGCGGCGCCGAACGAGGGCCCGGCGACCTTTCGGGCGGTGGCCCCGTCCCGCAGTTCCGGCCGCGAATCAGCTGACGAGCCGGAACCAGAGCCGGAACCGGAACCGGACAGCGGCGGCAGGCTGGGAATGGTCCGCACCGGCGTGGGTGTCCAGCTGGGGACGGACCGGGTCTCGGCGGAGGCGGCGACGATCGCGTTGCCGACCGCGCAGAACGCGAGCAGCACCGTGAAGATCAGCAGAACGATCGTGGCGGCCGTGCCGGGGTACTTCTGCGGCGGCGCGCCGAGCGCCCCGCGCAGGTAGGCGATCGTCGGCGCCCGGTACTCCAGCGGAGTGGTCTGCCCCGGCAGCACCGTGACGTCGAGGTCGGCCTTGCCGATCCGGCGGGGCAGAAGGTACGGCACATGAACGTGCACGTGGTGCCGGCCGGGCGCGAGCGGCACCACGATCGGCCGCTTCCAGCCGGCTCGCACCTGCTGACCGTCGACCGCGAGGACCGGGGTGAAGAGTCCGAGCAGGAGGGCCAGCGGCGAGTACCGCAGGGTGACCGCGAGCGCACTCCCGGCGGCAGGCTGACCGGCCCACCCGAAACCGGGCGAGTCCGGCGCCGGATAAGGCCACGCCGGCGGCGGCGCAGGCGGAACCTGCGGGAAGGCCCGGGTCTGCGCCAGGGGCGGAGGAACGGAATCAACGGGCGTATACGGCTGCCACTGCTGGTCGTACATCGCGACCTCTCTCCGGCGAAGGTGTGCATCCCTGCCTGGAGAAACCCCATCCTCTGAGACTGAGTTCAGACGTGCCAGATGGGCTGCGGCATTGAACTTCGTCGCTGCCGGGGCGGTAGTCCACCGAGCACGCTGTCCCGTGCCACGAGGAGAAGACATGGATGGAACGGTGTTCCACGTGGACCTCGCCACGATCGACGAGGCCGCGTCCGCGATTGCGCGAACCGTCGCTGAGCAGGATCAATCCGGTCTGCACGAACTTCAGAGTTCGGCGGCGCATCACGGCGACGACGAATTGGCCGGCGCGTTCCGCGACTACTGCGGCCGTTGGAGTGACGGGCTGGACCTTCTCACCGAAGACGCTCGGCTGATCAGCGACGCGCTGTCCCGGGCGGCGTCCGCCTATCGAGCCGTCGACGAGGCCTCCGCCCGGACCTTGACGGTCGATCCGGCGCTGGAGGCGATGGATGAGTGAGCTGGGCCGGACGTCCGATCCGAGGATGCTGGTGCCCGGTGACCCGGAGGCGGTGTCCGCCGACGCCGCGGCTCTGCGGGGACGGGCGAAGAGCGCCGGGGACGCCGGCAACGGCCTCCGCTCGATCGACACCGGCGCCTGGACCGGCGCGGCGGCCGCGCGGTTCCGGGACAAGTTCGGTTACGAGCCGGGACGGTGGTTCACGGCGGCAGACGCGATGCAGGCTGGCGCGGGCGCACTCGACGACTACGCGGCGACGCTGCGCTGGGCGCGAGAGCAGGCCGGCGAGGCGGTCCGGCTCTGGAATCAGGGACAGGCTTTGACCTCCGAGGCGCAGGGCACGGCCGTGCCGCCGCTGTCCGATCCCGGAGACGACTTCCGCTCGGCGGCCGTGGGCACGCTGGAGAACGCGCGGGCGCAGGTTCGGTCGGCCGCCTCGGTAGCAGCGCGGACACTGCGGGCGAAGGCCGAACTGGCGCCGGAGAAGTCGGGGTGGCTCGACGAACTCGGTGACGCGCTGCACGACGCCGGCGCGCATGTCGTGAACGGCGTCGCGTCGTTCGGCACCGCGATGGTCAACAACCCCGGCTCGGTGGCCCTGGCCGCCGCAGGCGCCGGACTGGCGCTGCTCAGCGCCGGAGGGGGAGGAACCGGTGTCGCACTGAGCGCGACAGGTGTCGGGGCCGTCGCCGGCGTGCCGCTGAGCGTCGTCTCGGCCGCCGGACTCGCGACCGGCGCTGGCATCACCACCGCGGCGGTGGGCAACCTCGCAGTTCAGGCGTCCGGTGAGGACCGGGTCACACCGATGGAGACCCGTGGTGACGCAGCGTCGTCCGGCGTCGCTGATTCGACGGCGGGCAATCCGGCCGGAGTGAAGCCAGGGTGGTCCTCGCGACCGGCCGACAACGGACAGGGCACCGTCTATCAGAAGCCGGGATCCGCTGGTAACGCTGATATGGTCCGGGTGATGGAGCCGACGCCCAGATATCCCGATGGATACGTGCGCTTCTACAACCAGCACGGGCAGCCGGTGGGCCTCGACGGGAAACCCGGGCCGAACCCGGCCACGCACATCCCGATTCGGCCGGACGGGTCCTACCCCGTACCCCAAGGATGGTGATCATGGAATTGGGTTTCGCCGGGCAGAAGGTCGTTGCTCAGGATTTCGGGTACACCGTGGCGCTGACGTTCAGTGGCGGCTACGAAATTCGCATCGAGACGGTCTTCGCCCTGTTGGATTCGAGCGGCACCCACGAGATCACACCCGGCGCGGAGAGCGATACCCGGCTGGTCGGCCGAGTGGTCACGTCGGCGGCGAGTGATGACCGCGGCGGCCTGCGGATCGACTTCGCCGATGATGTGCGACTGGTGGTTCTGGCCGACGACGACTTCGAGGCATGGACCTTGGCGGGGCCGGACGGCTTCAAGGTGGTGTCCGCGCCGGGCGGTGAGCTCTCCGTCTGGTCGCCGCCGACCTGATCGAAGATGCCGCCGCCCGGCGGGCGGGTGGTCAGGCGGCCGACGCCGCGAGTGGGGCGGTGCGGCGGGCCGCGTCGGCGCTCTCGTCGTCGGGCTGTTCCTGGGCCGACAGTTCGGCCATCACCACCGCCTCGTAGTGGGCGACCTCGCGCTCCACCTGCTCCGCGGTCCAGCCGAGCGGGCCCGCGATCAGCTTCGCGGTGGTCCGGGCCGCGGCGACGCCGCGGTCGGTGGTTTCGATGGAGATCCGGGTACGGCGGGAGAGGACGTCCTCCAGATGCCGGGCGCCCTCGTGTGTCGCCGCGTAGACGACCTCGGCCGCCAGATAGTCGGGTGCGCCGTCGAGTGGCTGGCCGAGCGCCGGGTCCTCGTCGATCAGGGTGAGCACCTCGTCGATCAGGGTGCCGTACCGGCGGAGCAGGTGCTCGATGCGGTTCACGTGGACGCCGGCGCGGCGGGCCAGCTGAGCCCGGCGGTTCCAGGCGGCCCGGAAGCCGTCGGCGCCGAGCAGCGGGACCTGATCGGTGCAGGAGGCCGGCACCCGGGTGCTGAGTTCGGCGACGGCGGCGTCGACCGCGTCCTTCGCCATCACCCGGTACGTCGTGTACTTGCCCCCGGCCACGATGACCAGGCCGGGCACCGGGTTGCCGACGGCGTGCTCGCGGGACAGCTTCGCGGTGCTCGACGCCTCGGCGGAGAGCAGCGGTCGCAGCCCGGCGTAGACGCCCTGCACGTCGTCGCGGGTCAGCGGCGTGACCAGCGCCTTGTTGACCTCGGCGAGCAGGTAGTCGACGTCCCGGCCGGACGCCGCGGGTTCGGCCTTGTCCAGGTCCCACGGGGTGTCGGTGGTGCCGATGACCCAGTGCCGGTCCCACGGGATGACGAAGAGGACGCTCGTCGCCGTACGCAGGATCATGCCGGACCGGGCGGAGATCCGGTCGCGCGGCACGACCAGGTGGATGCCTTTGCTCGCGGTGATGGTGAACTGGCCGCGCTCGCCGGAGAGCAGGGCCTGGCTCTCGCCGGTCCACACCCCGGTCGCGTTGATCACGGTGCGGGCGCGGATCTCCAGTTCGGCGCCGCTCTCCAGGTCCCGGGCGCGGACGCCGACGACGCGCCGCCCCTCGCGGAGGAAGCCGATCACCTCGGTGCGGGAGGCGACGTGCGCGCCGTAGGCGGCCGCGGTGCGGGCCAGGAACATCGTGTGCCGCGCGTCGTCGACCTGGGCGTCGTAGTAGCGGATCGCGCCGATCAGCGTCTCCGGGCGCAGCGACGGGAACGCCTTGAGGGCCTCGACGCGGGACAGGTGCCGGTGGCGGGGCAGGCCGGTGTTGCCGCCGGAGAGCGCGAGGGTGTCGTAGAGCGCGATGCCGGCGCCGACGTAGAGCCGCTCCCAGGCCCGGTGCTGCAACGGGTAGAGGAACGGCACCGGCCGGACCAGGTGCGGCGCGAGTTTCTGGATCAGCAGGCCGCGCTCCCGCAGGGCCTCGCGGACCAGCGAGAAGTCGAGCATCTCCAGGTAGCGCAGGCCGCCGTGGATCAGCTTGCTGGACCGGCTAGAGGTGCCGCTCGCGAAGTCGCGGGCCTCGAGCAGCCCGACGGTGAGCCCGCGGGTGGCGGCGTCCAGGGCCGCGCCCGCGCCGACCACACCGGCGCCGATCACCAGCACGTCGAGTTCGTCGGAAGCCGAGGAGGCGGAGAGCGCGGCCAGCGCCGCGGCACGCGCCTGCGTCGAGATCACTCCGGTGTTCATTTTCGGTCCTCTTTCCTACGGGTCAGCCGACCCAGCCGAGGGTGCGGTCGATGGCCGCTTTCCAGCGGGTGATGCCTTCTTCGCGTCGCTCGGGCGACCAGGTCGGCTGCCAGCGCCGGTCCTCGTGCCAGTTGGCGCGCAGGTCGTCGACGGAGTGCCAGAAGCCGACCCGGAGCCCGGCCGCGTACGCGGCGCCGAGCGCGGTCGTCTCGGCGACGGCGGGCCGGCTCACCGGCACACCGAGGATGTCGGCCTGCAGTTGCATGCAGAGCGCGTTGCCTGTCACGCCGCCGTCGACCCGCAGGCAGTCCAGGGTGGTGCCGGAGTCCTGCGCCATCGCCTCGACCACGTCGCGGGTCTGGTAGCAGATAGCTTCGAGCGCGGCCCGGGTGATGTGCGCGGCGGTGTGGTAGCGGGACAGCCCGACGATGGCGGCCCGAGCGTCCGGCCGCCAGTACGGCGCGAACAGCCCGGAGAACGCCGGCACGAAGCAGATGCCGGCGCTGTCCTCCACCTCGGCGGCGAGGGCTTCGCTCGCCGCGGCCGAGTCGAGCACGCCGAGCTGGTCGCGCAGCCACTGGATGGCGGCGCCGGCCACCGCGATCGACCCCTCCAGCGCATAGGTGACGGACGAGCCGAACTGGTAGCCGACCGTGGTGATCAGCCCGTGGCTGGAGCGGACCGGTGTGCTGCCGGTGTTCATCAGCAGGAAGCCGCCGGTCCCGTACGTGCACTTGGCCTCGCCGGGGGCGAAACAGGTCTGCCCGAAGAGCGCGGCCTGCTGGTCACCGATCGCGGCGGCGATCGGCACGCCCTCGAAGTGTCCGTAGATCTCGGCGGACGGCCGGATCTCCGGAAGCATCGCGCGGGTGATCCCGAAGAGGTCCAGCAACCGCTGGTCCCACTCCAGCGATTCGAGATCCATCAGCATGGTCCGGCTGGCGTTCGTCACGTCGGTCAGGTGCTGCCCGCCGGTCAGGTTCCAGATCAGCCAGCTGTCGATCGTCCCGAACAGCACGTCGCCGGCCTCGGCGCGGGAGCGCAGTCCGTCGATGTTCTCCAGCAGCCATTGGATCTTGGTGGCGGAGAAGTAGGTGGCCGGCGGCAGTCCGGTGCGCTCCCGCACGAACCCGGCATCGAGGCGGGCGACCAGAGCATCGGTACGGGTGTCCTGCCACACGATCACGTTGTGACAGGGCTTCCCGGTGGCCCGGTCCCAGGCGACCACGCTCTCCCGCTGGTTGGTGATCCCGATCGCGGCCAGGTCGCTGGGGGTGAGACCGGCTTCGGCGAGCGCCACGCTGATCGTCTTGAGCGTGTTCTCCCAGATCTCCGTCGCGTCGTGCTCGACCCGGCCGGCGGCCGGCAGGATCTGCCGGTGCTCGATCTGGTGCCGGGCGATCTCCCGGCCGGCCCGGTCGAAAATCATGAAGCGTGTGCTGGTGGTGCCTTGATCGATCGCGCCGACGAAGTGCGCCACAGAACCTCCCTGATCGCCTGCGGAGAGGTGCGACGTTAGGGAGCGGAGCAGAGGGCGGCAACGCCGTCCGTGCGACAATGTCGCACGTGCCGGGCTTGATCCAGTCCATCGAACGGTCCTCCGCGGTGCTGCGGCTGCTCGCCGCCGACCGGCTGCGGGTCGGTGAGGTGGCGGAGGCGCTGGACCTCCCCAAGTCCACCGCGCACAGCATCCTGCGCACGCTGGAGCACGTCGGCTTCGTCGAGCAGGACTCGCGGACGGCCCGGTACCGGCTGGGCCGTGGGGTGCTGGAGCTCAAGACCACCGGGTTCGACGTCAACGAGCTGCGGGGCCGGGCACTGGACTGGGCGGACACGCTCGCCGCGCGCAGCGGCCAGGAGGTGCGCATCGGCGTGCTCCGGGACCGCCGGGTGCTCGTCGTGCACCACGTGTTCCGGCCGGACGACTCGGCCCAGTCGATGGGCATCGGCCGGACGCTCCCGGCGCACGCCACGGCCCTCGGCAAGACGCTGCTCGCCTACCATCCGACGGCCGCCGCCGGGGTGGCCCGGGACGGCTTTGACGCGTACACCCGAAGGACGGTGACCCATCGCCGGGAGCTGGCCCGGCAGCTGGGTGAGACCCGCGCGCGGGGGTGGGGTTTCGCGGTCGAGGAACGGCAGGCGGGGGAGGCGGCGATCGCGGCGCCGCTGCGGACGATCGGTGGCCTGGTGGTCGGCGCGATAGGCATCTCCGGACCGGTGGAGGTCCTCTGCGACACCCGGCGGCAGGCACGGCCGGCGCTCGTCGAGCACGTGTGCGCGAGCGCCCGGTCCATCTCGCGGGATCTGGCGGCCGGAGCATGAGCGAGCGGTATGTGCTCGCGATCGACCAGGGCACTACCTCGACGCGCTGCATCCTGTTTGACCGCCGGGCGACGGTGGTCTCGGTGGTGCGGGGCGAGCATCCGCAGTCCTACCCGCGGCCGGGCTGGGTGGAGCACGACGCGGCCCGGATCTGGCGGGACGTGCAGCGGCTGATCCGCAAGGCGCTGCGCGAGGCCGGGATCGGGCTGGACCAGGTGGCCGCGATCGGGATCGCCAACCAGCGCGAGACGGTGGTGCTCTGGGACCGGGCGACCGGGCAGCCGGTGGCGCCGGCGATCTCCTGGCAGGACACCCGGACGGAGGATCTGGTCGCCCGCCTCGACGCCGGGTTCGTGCGGGAGCGCACCGGGTTGCCGCCGGCCACCTACTTCTCCGCCGCCAAAATCCAATGGCTGCTGGCGGAGCACGATCTCGGCGCGCGGGCGGCGCGGGGCGATGTGCTGTTCGGGACGATGGAGAGCTGGCTGATCTGGAACCTGACCGGTGGATCGCATCTGACCGACGTGACGAACGCCAGCCGTACCATGTTGATGGATCTTGAATCGCTGGAGTGGGACAGCGATCTCCTGGATCGGTTCGCCATCCCCCGGGCGATGCTTCCGGAGATCCGGTCGTCCGCCGAGATCTACGGGTATTTCGAGGGCGTGCCGATCGCCGCGGCGATCGGTGACCAGCAGGCCGCGCTCTTCGGGCAGACCTGTTTCGCCCCCGGCGAGGCCAAGTGCACGTACGGGACCGGCGGTTTCCTGCTGATGAACACCGGCACCACGCCGGTCCGTTCCAGCCACGGGCTGATCACCACGGTCGGCTACCGGATCGGCGCCGAGCCGCCGGTCTTCGCCCTGGAGGGGTCGATCGGCACGGCCGGTTCGCTCGTGCAGTGGATGCGCGACGGGCTGGGCCTGATCGGCACCGCCTCGGAGATCGAGACCCTGGCCGCGACCGTCGACGACAACGGCGGCTGCTACATCGTGCCGGCCTTCTCCGGCCTGTTCGCGCCGTACTGGCGCAGCGAGGCCCGTGGGGTGATCGTCGGGCTGACCTCCTACATCACCAAGGGACACCTGGCCCGCGCGGTTCTCGAGGCGACCGGCTGGCAGACCCGGGACGTGGTCGACGCGATGAACGCCGACGCCGGCCTGACGCTCACCGCGCTCAGCGTCGACGGCGGCATGACAGCGGACAACCTGCTGATGCAGTTCGTCGCCGACGTGCTGCAGGTGCCGGTGGTCCGGCCGATGGTGGCCGAGACGGTGTCGCTCGGCGCCGCCTACGCGGCGGGTCTGGCCGTCGGGTACTGGTCCGACCTGCGGGATCTGCGGGCGAACCGGCATCCGGCCGGCCGCTGGGTGCCGGCCATGGACCTCGACCGGCGCGCCGCGGAGTACGCGAACTGGCGCCGCGCCGTGGAATGCGCGGTGTTGTTCAGTCGATAAACATTCTTCGATATGTTGACGGTGAATGCCCAACGGTTTTGCCCAATGGGAAGGAACCACCGTGCGCAGACTGCTCGTGGCGGCGCTCGCTGTAGCGCTGACCCTCGCCGGCACCCCGGCATCAGCTCATTCGAAGGCCGCGCCCACCCCGGGCGGCCCCGGAGTGGGCGACGAGTACTACCCGGACTACGGCAACAGCGGGTACGACGTCTCCCACTACGACGTCCGGTTGCGGTACACGCCGGCCACCGACCGGCTCACCGGCACCACCACGATCCTGGCGAAGGCCACCCAGGACCTGAGCCGGCTCAACCTCGACTTCCTGCTGGACGTCTCGTCGGTACGGGTCAACAACCGTCCCGCCACGTTCACCACCGAGGGCGAGCACGAACTCGTCGTCACCCCGGCCCGCCCGGTCCCGGCCGGCGGCGCCCTCACGATCGTCGTGCAGTACGCGGGTGTCCCGTCCACCGAGGTCGGCGCCGGTTACACCGCGTGGATCCGTACCCCGGACGGCGCCCTCGCCATCGGTGAGCCGGAGATCGCCTGGTGGTGGTACCCGAGCAACGACCACCCGTCGGACAAGGCCACCTTCGACGTCTCGGTCTCGGTGCCGGACGGCGTCGAGGCGATCAGCAACGGCATCCAGCCGCGGCCGCCGGTCCGCGAGACGCTCGGCTACACCCGGTGGAGCTGGCGGTCGCTGAAGCCGCAGGCCACCTACCTGACGTTCCTCGCGGTCGGCCAGTACGACGTCACCACGGACACCAGCGAGAGCGGCGTGCCGGTCTACAACGCGTACTCGCAGCTGCTCAGCGAGGACTTCCGGTTCGCGGCGGAGGCCAGTGTGGAGCGGACCGCCGAGATCGCCGAGTGGGAGAGCACGGTCTTCGGCCCGTACCCGTTCGAGGCGCTCGGCGGGCTCGTCGCCCCGCCGGGCACGCTCGGGTTCGCGCTGGAGAACCAGACCCGCCCGACGTACTCGTCAGCGTTCTTCCGGCGCGGCGCCAACACCTACGTGGTCGCGCATGAGCTCGCCCACCAGTGGTTCGGCGACTCGGTCTCGGTGGCCGAGTGGAAGCACATCTGGCTGAACGAGGGCTTCGCGAGTTACGCCGAGTGGCTGTGGTCGGAGAAGAACGAGGAGGGCACCGCGCAGGAGATCTTCGACTACCTGTACGCGACGTACCCCGACGACGCGGACATCTGGACCACCGCCCCGGCCGACCCGGGCGTGGCGCAGCTGTTCGGTGACGCCGTCTACGACCGGGGCGCCATGACCCTGCACCAGCTGCGCCTCGCCGTCGGCGACGAGGACTTCTTCGCGATCGTGCGGACCTGGGCGGCGACGCAGAAGTACGGCGACGCCACCACCGAGGAGTTCATCGCCCTCGCCGAGAAGATCTCCGGGGAGGACCTGGACGCGCTCTTCGAGGCGTGGCTGTTCACGCCGTCGAAGCCGGTGGTGGCGTCAACGCTCAGTTTTGCGAAAAAGGCTCCGCCGAAGTCGTGGGGGGGGGGGGGGGGGGGCCCCCCCCCCCCCCCCCCCCCACCACCCCCCCCCCCCCCACCCCCCGAGAAACACCCCAAAAAACACAACCACCAAACAAACACCCACACCACCCCCCCCACAACACAAAACAGAACAAAAAAAAAAA
>NZ_JBEZZR010000054.1:0-48063 GCF_040639325.1 Actinoplanes sp. NPDC023936
GTCTTGGAGTGACAAACCTCTATACCGAGACCCCGCCGCCTTCGTCTCGCGACACTCTTGACACCCGCCGCGAATCCTTAACTACCCGGCATTGGCCCTAGCCTTGGGCGTGGGCGAGGTTCGACGGAAGCTCAGCGGCAAAGCGGGACGGCCCGGAAACCGGCCTGCGCTACGGCTCGCGTGACTCGGCCGTAGCTGGTGCAGGCAAGACGGCCCGGTTACCTGCGTGCGCTACGGCTCGCGTGACCCGGCCGTAGCTGGTGCAGGCAAGACGGCCTGGATACCTGCGTGCGCTACGGCTCGCGTGACCCGGCCGTAGCTGGTGCAGGCAAGACGGCCCGGTTACCTGCGTGCGCTACGGCTCGCATCCGCCGGCCGTAGCGCACGCATGTGATCAGGCGGGCGAAGTCAACCGGTGGTTGCCACCCACGGTTTCAGTCCCCGCCGCCACCACCGCCGCCTCCACCACCACCGCCACCGTCCCCGCCCCCACCGCCGGAGTCCGAGGAACCCCAGCCGCCGCCGGAATCCGAGCTCCCCGAATCCCACCAGCCCCCCGAGTCCGACGATCCGCTGCTCGAGTGCGACGACCCGCCGCTTCGCGACCGGGTGTGCCGCGCCGGCCCGTAGTCCCGCCCGCGCCGCGCGGCCCGGAAGACCAGGACCGATGCGGTGATCAGGATGCCGACGACGAAGAGCGCCACGAGGGCGATGAAGACGACCACGAAGCTCACCATGTCCGCAGTGTGCGGCATGCCCGCCAGGTCACCGGCGCAACGCCGCGGCGGCCTCGTCCAGCGAGTCGGTGACCACGATCAGACCGGACTGGTCGCCGTGCGGCGAGCGGGCCAGCAACGGCCGCAGCAGGTCCACCACCGGCAGCGCGGACCAGTGCTCGACGCCGAGGAACACGTACGCCCCGGAGGGCCCGTCGGTGGCGTAGAACGTCTTCGTCGCGGCCTGGAAGATCTCCTGAACGGTGCCGGCCCAGCCGGGCGCGAAGACGATGCCGCCGCGGGCCAGGCGCAGGATCGAGTCCTCGCGTACGGCGTTGGAGAAGTACTTGCCGATCTGCCCGGCGAACAGGTTGGCCGGCTCGTGACCGTAGAGCCAGGTGGGCAGGGCCAGCCCGCCGTGCTGGAGGCGGCCGGCCAGATCCAGTTCGGGCAGCGGGTACGTCGCGCGCACCGCCAGCGCCGCCGCCGTGTACGGGTCGTGGTCGAGGAAGTGCGGCGCCGCGGAAAGCGTGTCGATCGCCGCGGCGAGCTCCGATCCGGTACGGGACGCGAAGTACGCACCGAGGTTCGCCGCCTCCATCACGCCCGGCCCGCCACCGGTCACGATCAGCCGTCCGTCGGCGGCCAGCCGGTGCGCCAGCGAGGCCGCCATCCGGTACGCGTCGGACCCGCGCGGCGCCGCGTGCCCGCCCATGATGCCGATCGCGCCCTCGTGGCCGTGCACCGCTGCCCACGCCGCGAGCGCCTTGCCCAGCGCGTTGTCGATGCCGGCGTCGTGCAGCCGCTGCGCGAGCGCCTCCCGGATGTCCGGCACCGCGCCGCCGTGCCGGCCGAAATGGCGGTAGACCTCGGTGTCGTACATCCCGGCGAAGCCGGACTCGGCGAAGCCCGCGGAGAGGTCCTCGGGCGTGTAGAGGACCGCCGGGTGGGTGGGGTAGGGCAGGCCGTCGAGTGGCGGCACCACGTGCGCGCCACGGCGGATCAGGTCGGTCTCGACGTCCGGCCCGGAGAACTCGCAGCCGACGAAGAGCGTGTCGTGCACGTCGACGCCGGACAGGTCGGGTGGGTCGTGGTCCAGCCGCAGGCCGAGGACGACCAGGCCGGCGAGGCTGCGCTTGCGGAGCAGGGCGTCGAGTTCGGCGCGGGACTCGACCTCGGACTCGGTCGCGTCGAACGGTTCGTCGCCACCCAGGACGGGTTGGAGGGGATCGGGCATGTGGTCCATCTTCCGCGATCCCCACCTTGTTGACGGACTACCTAGAGTTGTCCCATGCGTGCTGCGTCGGGATCGCTCTTCGGGCTGGCCTACGGGGATTCACTCGGCAAACCGACCGAGTTCCAGAAGTACGCGGACATCGTGGCGAGGTACGGCCCGGCCGGCCCACGGCAGCTCGACGGCGAGCCGGCCCTGGTCACCGACGACACCCAGATGGCGCTGGCGGTCGGTGAGGCGCTGCTGGAGGTGCGTGGGGCGCTCACCCCGGCGACGTTCGAGCCGGTCCTGCGCCGCCGGTTCCTGGAGTGGGCGGCCAGCCCGGAGAACGACCGTGCCCCCGGCATGACGTGCCTGCGGGCCTGCGCGGCGCTCGCCGACGGGCGGCCGTGGACGAAGGCGACCCAGGCCGACTCGAAAGGGTGCGGCGCGAACATGCGGGTCACCCCGGTCGGTCTGATCCCGGGGCTGACCGGCGAGCAGCGGTCCGGCGCCGCCCAGCTCCAGGCCGCACTCACGCACGGCCACCCGACCGGACTCGCGGCGAGTGAGCTGACCGCGTACGCCTGCTTGTGGTTGAAAGACGGCCTGGCGCCGAATCGCCTGCTCGCCGCCCTGCGGGAGCGCTGCGCCGAGCAGCGTGAGGTCTACCACGGTGACTGGCTCGGCGAGTTGTGGCAGCGACCCACGGTGACCTCGCCGGAGGAGTTCATCGCCCGTGGGTGGGACGAGTGCGCGGCCGCGCTGGACCGGGTGGAGGCGGCGCTCGCGAGCGGCGACCATGACGGCGACCCCTGCCTCGTGACCGGCGCCGGGTGGATCGCCGAGGAGGCGCTGGCCACCGCGCTCTACGTCTACCTGATCTCGCCGGATGATCCGGTCGCGGTCCTCGGCCGCGGTGCGGCCTCGTCCGGCGACTCGGACTCGATCGCCTGCCTGGCGGGCGCGTTCGCCGGCGCTTCGCTCGGCCTGGCTGCCTGGCCGGCCGAGTGGCAGACCCAGATCGAGTACGCGGATCGGCTGTTCCGTCTCGGCAAAGCCTGGGATTGATCAGCGATTCACCGGCGAAACGCCTGTCGTAGCGGAATTAACCCCCGTGAGACGGGTTGAATGAGGTCATGCAGAACCTCCTTCCCGAGCCGCCGGCCACCCTCCTGCCCGCCGACGCGGAGGCCGACAAGGCCCTCGCCGCCGCCGCTGCGGCAGGCACCGCCGAGGCGCACAAGGCGGTCGCCGCCAAGTACCCCGCTTACAGCGCTGCCTGGGCGCCGCTGGCCTCCGAGGCGTTGGCCAAGGGCGACCCGGTGACCGCGTACGCCTTCGCCCGCACCGGTTATCACCGCGGACTGGACGCCCTGCGCCGCAACGGCTGGAAGGGCCACGGCCCGGTGCCGTGGGCGCACGAGGCGAACCAGGGTTTCCTGCGCTGCTTGCACGCGCTCGCGCTGGCCGCCGCCGCGATCGGCGAGGCGGACGAGGCGGCCCGCTGCGCCCAGTTCCTGCGGGACAGCGACCCGGCCGCGGCCGACGCCCTGACCTGACCCCCTACAAACCCTCCGCGACCGCTGCGGCGATCTTGAGCCAGGCGTCCCGGGTGTTCGTGGAGAGCGCGCTGTAGCGCAACGGCTCACCTGAGTCGATCAGCTTCTCGTACGGCGCCAGCAGCACCGAGCGGGTCCGCGCCGCGAAGTGCTGCTGGATCGCCGGAAGGTCGATGTCCTTGCGGGTCGGCGGCATTGTCACCACCGTCACCGCCTGGCGGACCAGGCGCCGCCGGCCGCTCTGCTCCAGATGGTCGAGCATCCGGGCGGCGGTCTCGGCCGAGTCGTTGCGGGCCGACATGGTGATCACCAGCTGATCGGTGGCGTCCATGGCGGCCTGCCAGTTCTCCGCCCGGACGTTGTTCCCGGTGTCCACGAAGATGAGCTTGTAGAACCTGCTCACCACGTCCCGGATCTCGGCGAAGGCCCCGGCGGTCAGCATCTCGCCGGCCGTCGCGGACTCGTCCGAGGCGAGCACGTCGAACATCCCCTCGCCCTGCGAGCGGACGTACTGGGAAAGATCGCCGACCCGGCCCTGCGCACCCTCGAAGAGGTGCAGGTCGCGCATCATGTCGCGGACCGTCCGGGAGTGGAAGTCCTGCTGCGCGCGCATCCCGAGGGTGCCCTGCGTCTCGTTGTTGTCCCAGGCCAGCACGTAACCGCCGCGCTTCTGGCCGAACGTCATCGCGAGCAGCAGCACCGCGACTGTCTTGCCGGCGCCACCCTTCGGATTCACCACGGTGACCTGGCGCAGGCCGCCGAAGTTGCGCCGGACCGTCTCGACGTCCTGTCTGTACTCCAGCTCACGCTTGCCGGGTGGCAGCTTGACCAGGCCGAGCGTGCCTTTCTGGAGCAGCGCCCGTGCGCCCATCGACGCGGTCTGCTGCGCCGGCCGGACGAGCCGGCGACGGGCGAACTCGTCCGCGGTCGGTGTCTCGCCGTCGCCGTCACCCAGCTCGGGGAACGGGTCGTCCACTGGGGACGGTTTGCCGGGCGGCGCGGGTGCCGGCCGCTGCAACGGCTGGGACCACGGTGAGGCCGCTGCTGGGGGCCGCTGAGCGGGCACGCCCGGCCGGTACACCCCGGGCTGCGCCTCCGGCGCTGCGGGATCGGGCTCCCCGGACCAGAACGGTTCGACGTCCCGGGCCTGAGGAGCCTTCTCGGTGAGCTCGTCCTCCACGGATGCGACCTCCCGTACAGACAGTCGGAATCTTCACCGAATGTCCGGTCAGCGTCGCACAGAGATCAGCCCGCGTACACCGCCCAGGCGCCCGGTTCGGTCCACCAGGATCGCTTGCGGCTTGTCGATCCCGCCACCCCGTCGTCGAGAAACTGCAGGTCACCCTCGCGAGGAAGGACCGAGACAGCCCGGCCACGAGCGCGACGAACCTCGATGCGTACGGTCGTGCCCTTGAACCGTTTCTTCACCACGACGGGAACGGCGACCGCGACCTCGACCCGGCCGTCGGTGGGGTCGCCGTCGGCCAGCAGGCGGAAGCCGTCGAACTCGGCGTAACCACCCGCGTTGCCGACCGCGCAGGCCAGCACCGGCTCCTCGCCGTTGGTGAGCAGAGCGTCGTCGACCTCGACCCGGCCACGCCACGGGACGGCGCGGCCGTTGTCGTCGGAGCCGCCGAGCAGGGCGCCGTCCAGCGTGACCGAGCCACCGTCGTTGCGCAGCAGGTCGAGCCGGCGGACCGGGCCGTTCAGAACGGCCGCCGCCACCTCCTCCGGCGTGCGGGGCAGGCCCAGCTGAGCGGCGAGGTCGCCGGTGTTGCCCGGATCGAGCGGGAGGATGGCGAGCGGCGGCAGGTCCGGGACGGTCCGGGCCATCGACAGGTCGGCCGGTCGCTTGCTGGGCGGCGGAGCGTACCTCCGGACCAGCCGGCGCACGACGGCGCGCAACTGGCCGTCAGTGGCGCTCGCCACCACCAGCCTGAGCTTGGTGTCCGGGTCGGGCCAGGTGAGGCCGTCCGGCCGGGCCGGGCCGTCGAAGCGGGCCAGGACCGCGTCGATCTCCTGGTCAGAAGCGGCCATCACCGTCTCGACCCGAGCGCCGGCCTTGCGCAGCGCGTCGGCGCAGGCCAGAACCGGGGTCCGCGGAGCGCAGACGGTCGAGGAGGCGGCCGAACCGCAGCCGCCGCACCCGCCACCGCAGGCGTCCGCCGAGCCGGATCCCTCGACCAGGCTGAGGAGCACCACGTCGTACATGTCAGGCCCCTTCGTACTCGTCAGGACCCGAGGACCGAGTGCCGCTCGATGACCGCCTCGCGGCCGGGGCCGACGCCGACGATCGAGATCCGCGCGCCGATCCGCTGCTCGACGAACTCGACGAAGCCCTGCGCCTCCTTGGGCAGCTCGTCGAAGGTGCGGCAGCCGGAGATGTCCTGCTTCCAGCCGGGCAGCGTCTCAAGGATCGGCTTGGCGTGGTGGAAATCGGTCTGGTTGACGGGCATCTCGTCGTGCCGCACACCGTTGACCTCGTAGGCGACGCAGACCGGGATCTCGTCCAGCCCGTCGTAGTTGTCCAACTTGGTCATCGCGAAGTCCGTCACGCCGTTGATCCGCTGGGCGTACCGGCCGATCACCAGGTCCAGCCAGCCGATCCGGCGCGGGCGGCCGGTGGTCGTCCCGTACTCATGGCCGACCTTGCGCAGGTAGTCGCCGATCTCGTCGTGCAGCTCGGTCGGGAACGGGCCCTCGCCGACGCGGGTGGTGAAGGCCTTGAGCACGGCCACCACCCGGTCGATCCGGGTCGGCGGGATGCCGGAACCGGTGCAGGCGCCGCCGGCCGTCGCGTTCGAGCTGGTCACGAACGGATAGGTGCCGTGGTCGACGTCGAGCAGCGTGGCCTGGCCGGCCTCGCAGAGCACGACCTTGCCGTCGTCGATCGCGTTCGCCAGCTCCAGGGCGGTGTCCGCCACGTAGGGCCGGAGCCGGTCGACGTAGGACAGAAGCTCCTGGACCACGTCCTCGGCCTTGACCGCGCTGCGGTTGTAGATCTTCGACAGCACCTGGTTCTTCAGGGCGAGCGCCGCCTCGACCTTCTGCCGCAGGATCGACTCGTCGAAGAGGTCCTGGACCCGGATGCCGACCCGGTTCATCTTGTCGGCGTAGGTCGGGCCGATGCCCCGGCCGGTGGTGCCGATCCGCCGCGCGCCGAGGAACCGCTCGCTGACCTTGTCGAGCGACCGGTTGTAGGACGCGATGACGTGCGCGTTCGCGCTGATCCGCAGGCGCGACGTGTCGATGCCGCGGGCCTCCAGGACGTCGATCTCCTGGAACAGCACGTTGAGGTCGACGACGACACCGTTGCCGATCACGGGTACGACGCCGGGGGAGAGAATTCCGCTCGGCAGAAGGTGGAGCGCGTACTTCTCGCCGTCGATGACGACGGTGTGGCCCGCGTTGTTGCCACCGTTGAACTTGACCACGTAGTCCAGCCGGTCGCCCAGCAGGTCCGTGGCTTTGCCCTTGCCCTCGTCGCCCCACTGGGCGCCGACCAACACGATCACCGGCACTTTGAGTGATGCCCTTCCTCAAGGTTGTACCTGGAGGAGACCCGGGTACTGCCGAAGTTTACGCGACGGTGACACCGGTAGGATGGGCCGTCGTGCGCGTACTTCTGATCGGCTCCGGTGGGCGCGAGCACGCGCTTGCCGTCGGGCTTGCCGCCGACCCGTCCGTCGACTTCCTGGCCGCCGCGCCGGGCAACCCGGGCATCGCCGGGGTTGCCGAGCTGCACGAGGTGAATGCCACCGACCCCGCCGCCGTCGCCGCGCTCGCCGTCGAGCTGAGCGCCGACCTGGTCGTGGTCGGTCCCGAGGCCCCGCTGGTGGCGGGTGTCGCCGACGCGGTCCGGGCCAAGGGGATCGCCGTGTTCGGCCCGTCCGGCGCCGCCGCGCAGCTGGAGGGGTCGAAGACGTTCGCCAAGGACGTGATGGCCGCCGCGGGTGTGCCGACCGCCCGCTCCTTCACCTGCTCCTCGCCTGAGCAGGCGCGGGCCGCTCTCGAGGAGCTGGGCGCGCCCTACGTGGTGAAGAACGACGGCCTGGCCGCCGGCAAGGGCGTCGTGGTCACCGACTCCTTCGACGCGGCGCTGAAGCACGCGGAGGAGTGCGGCAAGGTCGTCATCGAGGAGTACCTGTCCGGCCCTGAGGTCTCCCTCTTCGTGGTCACCGACGGCACCGCCGTCGCGCCGCTGATGCCGGCACAGGACTTCAAGCGCCTCAGGGACGGCGACGAGGGCCCCAACACCGGTGGCATGGGTGCGTACGCGCCGCTGGACTGGGCGCCGGCCGACCTGGTCGAGCGGGTCGTCCGGGAGACCGTCGAGCCGACGCTGGCCGAGATGCGCCGCCGGGGCACGCCGTTCTCGGGCCTGCTCTACGTCGGGCTCGCGCTCACCCCGGCCGGGCCGAAGGTGATCGAGTTCAACGCCCGCTTCGGTGACCCGGAGACGCAGGTGGTGCTGGCGCTGCTGGACACGCCGCTCGCCGGCCTGCTCACCGCGGCGGCCACCGGCCGGCTGGCCGAGCACCCGCCGCTGGCCTGGAAGCCGGGCGCGGCGATCACGGTCGTGCTGGCCAGCCACAACTATCCGGGCACGCCGCGTACCGGCGACGTGATCGAGGGCGCCGAGGCGCCCGGAGTGATCCACGCCGGCACCGCCCGGCGCCCCGACGGGGCGCTGGTCTCGGCCGGCGGCCGGGTGCTCAGCGTGACGGCCGCGGGCGCGGACCTGCGTGCGGCACGCGAGGCGGCATACGCCCTGGTCGATCGGGTAGGCATGGAGGGCGCCCAGTACCGGACCGACATCGCCCTGAAGGCGGTCGAGGGCCAGATCACCCTGTGACAGCGCCGCGGCTCCCGGCCCAACCCTGAGCGTGTCGATTTCGGGTGCGGTGCGCACCTCAAGTCCACACGCGCGAAGTGCCGCACGCCCAGCACGCGACTTCGTAGGGGTTGGGTCTGCCGGGTCCGGCGGGGTGGGGTTCGGCCGGGTGCGCGACGGAACCCCACTCGCGTACGTCAGCTCTTGGGGAGGTCGAAGAGCTTGGCGATGCTGGCGGCCAGCGACAGGTCGCCCTTTGCCTTGATCTTGCCGGTCATGAACAGCATCATCGGGTTGCCGTCGCCGGAGACGGTCTTCAGGAACGTGACCGCGTCCATGGTCATGGCCAGCTTCGGCTCGCGCACCGGCTGGTTGGTGACGGTGCAGGCGCCGTTCTCGATCACGGTCTCGTAGGTGTCGCTCGCGCCGTCCGGGCCGCCGGTGATGATCCAGTGGATGACGGCCGAGGTGTTGCCGGCCTTGTCGGCGCGGAACAGCGTGGGCATCCGGTTGAAGACCTCGTCGAGGATCTTCGAGCGCGTGTCGGAGGCCATCACTTCAGCGATCTTGGCGTCCGGAGTGGACTTGACGAGCTGGGAGAACTCCTTGGGGCCGATCGACGAGAGCGACTCGGGGCTGAAATCAGTCATCAGTGGACCTTTCGGAATGATCGTCTACCTACTCGCCAGTAACCTTAGCGAGGTTGCTCGGCCTTGTGCAGTGTGCCACTCAAGAAGCGGCGGGCCGCCCCGGCCGGGTGCGGCGCAGGCAGGGATAACCGCCCGGGCGGCCGTGAAAGAATCGGCGGCGTGACCATCCCGAACGTGCTTGCCGCCCGCTACGCCTCCGCCGACCTCGTCGCGCTCTGGTCCCCGGAGGAGAAGATCCGGATGGAGCGGCGGCTCTGGCTCGCCGTCCTGAAGGCCCAGCGCGACCTGGGCGTCTCGGTGCCCGAGGGCGCCGTCGAGGCGTACGAGGCGGTGCTGGACCGGGTCGACCTTGCTTCCATCGCCGAGCGCGAGCGGGTCACCCGGCACGACGTGAAGGCCCGCATCGAGGAGTTCAGCGAGCTGGCCGGCTTCGAGCAGATTCACAAGGGGATGACCTCCCGTGACCTGACCGAGAACGTCGAGCAGCTGCAGATCCGGGCCTCGCTCGAGCTGATCCGCGACCGGGTGGTCGCGACGCTGGCCCGGCTCGCCGCCCTCGCGGTGGAGCACTCCGACCTGGTGATGACCGGCCGGTCGCACAACGTGGCGGCGCAGGCCACCACGCTCGGCAAGCGGTTCGCCTCGGCGGCGGAGGAACTGCTGATCGCGTACGAGCGGCTGGACGACCTGATCGGCCGGTACCCGCTGCGGGGCATCAAGGGCCCGGTCGGCACCGCTGCCGACCAGCTCGACCTGCTCGACGGCGCGGCGGAGAAACTCGCCGAGCTGGAGTCGCGGGTCGCCGGGCACCTCGGCTTCGCCCGGGTGCTCTCCAGCGTCGGCCAGGTCTACCCGCGCTCGCTCGACTTCGACGTGGTCTCGGCGCTCGCGCAGATCGTCGCCGGCCCGTCCTCGCTGGCCACCACGATCCGGCTGATGGTCGGCCAGGAGCTGGTGACCGAGGGCTTCAAGCCCGGCCAGGTCGGCTCCTCGGCGATGCCGCACAAGATGAACACCCGATCGTCGGAGCGGGTCAACGGGCTCGCGGTGATCGTCCGCGGTTACCTGTCGATGGTCGGCGAGCTCGCCGGCGACCAGTGGAACGAGGGCGACGTCTCCTGCTCGGTGGTGCGCCGGGTCGCGCTGCCGGACGCGTTCTTCGCCGCCGACGGGCTGTTCCAGACGTTCCTCACGGTGCTTGACGAGTTCGGGGCGTACCCCGCGGTGATCGGCCGTGAGCTGGACCGGTTCCTGCCGTTCCTGGCCACCACGAAGATCCTGGTGGCGGCGGTGCGCAAGGGCGTCGGCCGGGAGGTCGCGCACGAGGTGATCAAGGAGCACGCGGTCGCTGTGGCGCTGGCCATGCGGGAGAAGGGCGTGGCGGTCAACGACCTCTTCGACCGGCTCGCCGACGACGGCCGGCTGCAGCTCTCGCGCGCCGAGATCGACACCCTGGTGGCGGACCGGGCGGCCTTTGTCGGCGCCGCGCCGGCGCAGGTGCAGGCGGTCGCGGCCCGGATCGCGGAGATCGTCGCGGCGAACCCGTCGGCGGCCGGTTACGCCCCCGCGCCCATCCTCTGACGCGGATGGCGCCCGGCTGCTGCCGGGCGCCATCCCAGGCGCCGTGTACACGGCTGCCTCTCGCGAAGATCAGACGCCGGCGACAGACGTGATCCACGCGCGGTTGTAGGCCACCGACCCGTAGTACTGGCGGCTCGTGCCGTCAGCTGTCGACGCCACGCCGACCTGGGCCCCGTTGTAGACCTGGGGACCCCCGGAGTCGCCGCGCCAGGCGTTTCCGTTGATCCGGGTGCTGCCGATCGCCCGTCCGCCGTACGCGTCAGTCTGGTTCGTCGAAGTGACCCGGACCGTGGCGGTCTTCAGGACGGTGGAGGCGGAACAGCCCGAGTAGCAGGTCATGCCCCATCCGTAGATCGAGTTGGTGGAGCCGACCGGCGGGTACGCGCTGGAGAGCGGCATGTACGTGGTGCTGACCGACTGGCTCAGCCGCATCAGCGCGAGGTCGTAGCGGGTCGAGGTGGCCGCGACGGTACGGGTGACCCCGCCGCTCGTCCGATTCACGCTCCCGACCCGGACCGACATCGTGCCGCTGATGCAGTGCCGCGCGGTGAGCACGTAGTTCGCCGAGATGATCGTCCCGGAGCAGGTGAAGTTGCCGTTGCTGAGCACGGCAGCGGCCCACGGCGCGGAGGAGACGGTGCCCCCGCCGATGATGTACGGGGTGATGTCGTCGTCCGCGTGTGCGGCCGCCGGCGTGACTAGCGCGGCGGCGAGGCCCGTAACGGCGGCCAGGAGTCGAATGCGCACGTCGAGATTCCTTTCTGGGGATCGGGTCGACGGGGCGCGCGCGGTGGTGAATCGAATTCGATGGATGCACGGTAAGGCACCGTCAGGCTCCGCCCTACCATTCAATCGACACCTATCACAGTGTGATGACCCGCGGATCAGTGGGAGATTCCCTGCTCAATGACCGTTACGTCGGTTGTTCGGGACCGGCCCGTGGGTCGCGGGACGACTTGACCAGGTAGGCTTCGCGTGCTTACACCTATCAGTCAGGAGTGCCCGTGGCTCGCGTCGTGGTCGACGTCATGCTCAAGCCGGAGATCCTGGACCCGCAGGGTCAAGCAGTGGCAAACGCACTGCCCCGGCTCGGCGTCACCGATGTCTCCTCCGTCCGTATCGGCCGCCGAATCGAGATTGATTTCGCCGGCGAGCCCGACCTCGATCGGGCTCGTGAAATCGCCGACAAGCTGCTCGCCAACCCGGTGATCGAGGACTTCGAGATCCGTGTGGTCGAGAGCGCGGCGGCGGAGGTCGTCTGACCATGCGGATCGGTGTGGTGACCTTCCCTGGCTCGCTGGACGACGGGGACGCCGCCCGCGCCGCCCGGATCGCCGGCGCTGAGGCCGTGCGGCTCTGGCACGGCGACCCGGACCTGCACGGCGTCGACGCCGTGGTCCTGCCCGGCGGCTTCTCGTACGGCGACTATCTGCGCTGCGGCGCCATCGCGCGATTCGCTCCGGTCATGGAGTCGATCATCGACGCGGCCCGCGGCGGACTGCCCGTTCTGGGCATCTGCAACGGTTTCCAGGTCCTGTGCGAGGCGCACCTGCTGCCCGGCGCGCTGACCCGGAACCAGCACCTGCACTTCCGCAACCGGGACCAGTGGCTGAAGGTCGAGGCGACGAACACCGCCTGGACCAACCGGTTCACGCCCGGCCAGGAGATTCTCATCCCGGTGAAGAACGGCGAGGGTTGCTTCGTCGCCGACCAGCGCACGCTGGACTCGCTGGAGGCCGAGGGCCGGGTGATCGCGCGCTACGTGCGCGGCAACCCGAACGGCTCCCAGCGCGACATCGCCGGGATCACCAACGAGGCCGGCAACGTCGTCGGCATCATGCCGCACCCGGAACACGCCGTGGAGGCGCTGACCGGCCCGTCGCTCGACGGCCTCGGCTTCTTCACCTCCGTCCTGCAGGCCCTGGCGGGGGCGTCCGCGGACGGTCAGCTCGCAGGGGGACAACAGCGATGACCACGCAGCCGGAGACTGTCTCCAGCGACGCGGCACCGACCAAGCAGAGTGGCTTCGCCGCTACAGACGTGCTGGTCAACGAGTTCTCGGACGGTCCGGACACGGTCGAGAAGGCGCAGGCCTCGCCCGACGAGTTGCAGCCGCACGCCGAGCTCGGCCTCAAGGACGACGAGTACGAGCGGATCCGTCAGATCCTCGGACGGCGGCCCACCGCGTCCGAGCTCGCGATGTACTCGATCATGTGGAGCGAGCACTGCTCCTACAAGTCGAGCAAGGTGCACCTGCGCCAGTTCGGCGAGAAGACGCCGGCCAACACCCGGATGCTCGCCGGCATCGGTGAGAACGCCGGTGTGGTGCAGATCTCCGACAAGCTCGCGGTGACCTTCAAGGTCGAGTCGCACAACCACCCCAGCTACGTGGAGCCCTACCAGGGCGCCGCGACGGGCGTCGGCGGCATCGTCCGGGACATCCTGGCGATGGGCGCCCGGCCGATCGCGGTCATGGACCCGCTGCGGTTCGGCGCGGCCGACCACCCGGACACCGCCCGGGTGCTGCCCGGCGTGGTGGCCGGCATCGGCGGGTACGGCAACTGTCTCGGCCTGCCGAACATCGGTGGCGAGATCGTCTTCGACCCGTCCTACCAGGGCAACCCGCTGGTCAACGCGCTCAGCATCGGCGTGCTGCCGGTCGAGCGCCTGCAGAAGAAGGAAGCCACCGGCACCGGCAACATCGTCGTGCTGCTCGGCGCGCGGACCGGCCGGGACGGCATCGGCGGTGTCTCCGTGCTGGCCTCGGCGACCTTCGACGAGGAAGCCGAGCAGCGCCGCCCGTCGGTGCAGGTCGGCGACCCGTTCATGGAGAAGCTCCTGATCGAGAGCTGCCTCGAGCTGTACGACGCCGGCCTGGTCAGCGGCATCCAGGACCTCGGTGGCGCGGGCCTCACCTGCGCGCTCACCGAGACCGCCGCGGCGGCCGGCACCGGCATGCGGGTCTGGCTGGAGCGGGTCCCGCTGCGCGAGGCCTCGATGTCCCCGACCGAGATCCTGGCCAGCGAGTCGCAGGAGCGCATGCTCCTGATCGTCACGCCGGAGAACCTCGACAAGGTGCTCGCCATCGCCGAGAAGTGGGGCGTCTGGGCCACCGCGATCGGCGAGGTCACCCCGGCCGGCGCGGACGGCACGCCGGGCCGCCTGGTGATCAGCTGGAACGACCACGTGGTGGTCGACGTGCCGCCGGGCTCGCTCGCCGACGACGGGCCGGTCTACGCCCGCCCGCTGCGCGAGCCGGGCGACCTGATCCTGCTCCAGGCCGACCGCGCGGAGACCCTGCCGCGCCCGTCGACCGGTGACGAGCTGCGCGAGACCGTGCTGCGGATGGTCGCCTCGCCGAACCTGTGCGACAAGACCTGGGTCACCGAGCAGTACGACCGCTACGTCCTCGGCAACACCGTCCTGGCGCAGCCGGAGGACTCCGGCGTGCTCCGGATCGACGAGGAGACCGGTCTCGGTGTGGCGCTCTCCGTCGACGGCAACGGCCGGTTCGCCCGGCTCGACCCGTACGAGGGTGCTCGTCTCGCCCTCGCCGAGGCGTACCGGAACGTCGCCGTCACCGGCGCCGAGCCGGTCGCCGTGACCGACTGCCTGAACTTCGGTTCGCCCGAGGACCCGGCCGTGATGTGGCAGTTCGCCGAGGCCGTCCGTGGCCTCGCCGACGGTTGCCTGCAGATGGGCACACCGGTCACCGGCGGCAACGTCAGCTTCTACAACCAGACCGGCGCCGCGGCGATCCACCCGACCCCGGTGGTCGGCGTGCTCGGCGTCTTCGACGATGTGTCCCGGCGCATCCCGATGGGCTTCGCGTCGCCCGCCAAGGCCGGCGGCGACCTGGTCTACCTGCTCGGTGAGACCCGCAACGAGCTCTCCGGCTCGGAGTGGGCGTGGGTGACCCACGGGCACCTCGGTGGCAAGCCGCCGAAGGTCGACCTCGCGGCCGAGCAGGCGCTCGGCGCGCTGATGGCCCGCGCCTCGAAGGCCGGGCTGGTCAGCTCCGCGCACGACCTCTCCGACGGCGGCCTGGCTCAGGCGCTGGTGGAGAGCTGCCTGCGCTACGACGTCGGCGTGAAGGTGAGCTTCCCGCAGGACGGTGTGTCGCCGTTCGTCCAGCTGTTCAGCGAGTCGGCCGGCCGGGCCGTGGTCGCCGTTCCGCGTGGGCACGACAAGGCGTTCCACGCCCTGGCCGCCGAGTTCGGCGTGCCGGTGACCGCGCTCGGTGTGACCACCGAGGAGCAGTCGCTGCAGGTGCAGGACCAGTTCACGATCGGCCTCGGCGAGCTGCGCGAGGCGTGGTCGGGAACGCTGAAGAAGCTCTTCGGCGGCCCGGCGGAGGCGACTCCGGCCGGGGGCGAGGTCCGCTCGGTCACGCTGGAGCTGACCGACCCGAACGGCTGATCGATCGTTGCCGGGGGCCGCGAGCCCCCGGCAACATCAGAACGCGACATCAAGAAAGGCCCTGTGCGAGTGATCGCACAGGGCCTTTCTCAGTACTGCGGGTCAGCCGTTCCAGTCGCGGTTCTGCGGCGGACGCTGCTGGCCGTAACCGTTGTAGCCGTCCGGGTCGTCGTCGTACGCCGGGGGCTGCTGGTCGTATCCACCACCCGGCTGGGCGCCGTAACCGCCCTGAGGCGGCTGCTGGTTGCCGTAGCCACCCTGCGGCTGGTCGTACCCGCCCTGCTGAACCCCGTAGCCACCACCGGGCTGGTCGTAGCCGCCGTAACCGGTGCCCTGGTCGTACCCGCCCGGCTGGGCGGGGTAGCCACCGGCCGGCTGGTCGTAGCCGCCGTATCCGGCCTGCTGGTCGTAGCCGCCGTAACCGCCGCCCTGCTCGGGCTGGTAGAGGCTGGTGTGCTCGTCGTAGCGCTGGGGCTGCTGCGGCTGCTGCGGCTGCTCCGGCTGGTACAGGCTGGTGTGCTCGTCGTACCGCTGCTGCGGTGCGGCCTGGCCGCCGGCGCCGTAAGCGCCGGGCTGCTGCCCGTACTGCTGCTGCTGACCGCCGTACGCCCCGCCGCCGTAACCGCCGCCCTGCTGCTCGGCGGCACCCCACTGGCTGGTGCCCGCGTATCCGCCCTGCGGCGGGATCGGAGCGCCGTACGGGTCCGGGAACTCGTCCTCGACCACCGGCCGATGCACCATCGTCGGGGCGTCGCCGATACCGCCGCCGCCCATCGGGGCGACCATCGTGGCGTCCCCGGGGCGACCGGCTCCGACCGGAGCGGCCACCCGGGTCGCGTCGAACGGGCTGCCGCCCGGCGGGCCACCGGCTGCGCCGGCGCCGCTGAGCGGGCCGTCCGGGTCGTCGGCGCCGGCGGCGTTCTTACGCCGCATGATCACCAGGACGATCGCGCCGATACCGGCGGCCACGAGCAGCACGCCCATGACGATGAGCAGCCAGTTGATGCCACCGTCGGACTCGTCGGAGACCGGGGCCGCGGCGACCGGCGCCTCGGTCTCGGCGGTCTCCTCGTCGGTCGGGTCCTCGGCGACCTCCTCGGTCGGCACGGCGCTCGCCGAGACGCTTGCCGACGGGCTCGGCGACGGGCTCTCGGCGGCCAGCTTCTTCAGCGTGATCGGCACGTTGACCGACCCGCCGGCCTTGCCCCGGACCGTGACAGTGGTGGAGGCGTAGCCGTCCTTCAGCGCGCCGACGGTGATGCTGCCGGGCTCGATCGGCTTGTCGTCCGAGGAGATGAACGAGTAGCTGCCGCTGCTGTTGGTCGTGGTGCCGTACGAGTGGCCGGCCGCGTCCTGCATGGCCACGTCGACTCCGGCGATCTTGTCGCCGTCGCCGTCCTTGATCTTGCCGGAGACCCGGGTGACGAGCTGCGGCTTGTCGGCGCCCTTGACCGTGACGGTCTGGCTCGCCGAGTTGGACACGCCGTTGATCGTGGCGGTGACCTGGACGGTGACGTCCTTGCTCTCGCCGGCGGCCACCGACGGGGCGGTCAGGTTCGCGGTGAAGCTGGCCGGCTCACTGCCGATCTGCTTGACCGAGCTGCAGTCACCGCTGCAGCTCATCCCGCTGACCTTGATGGTGGCGCTGCCGGCCTGCTGCTGGCCGCCACCCTCTTCTTCGCCTTCTTCGCCGCCACCACCGGACCCGGGGTTACTGATGGTGTACTGCATGGTTACAGTACTTCCCGTGGCCACCTCGGTTGACGAGAGGTTCGTGATCTGCACGTCCGGTGGTTCTGCCAGGGCAGCCGTCTGCACGCCGGCAACGAGGCCGACGACCAGGGCCAGGAACGCACCGGCCTGGGTCGTCCTGGCGCGTAGGTGCGTTGTCACATCCACCACCTTCCGGGTCGCGCGGTCCCCGGTTTCGGCGACCGGCAGATCCCGCGACTTGAACACCGTCGGCCACTATGCCTTGTCGCACGTCACTTTCGCGACCCAGGGCGGTGTGCCGTTGTCTACAAACCGAGTCGTATCGTCCCGACGTGTCCCCTGCGCACTCTAAATCCGAGTCGGTGAACCAGGCCCTGGACGCGCTGGACCAGGGCCTCGAACCTGATCGTCCGGTCTTGCGTGATGCTGTCCGAGCACTGCTGGCCGAGTTGTCCCAACGAGCTCCTGGCCGTTCGGTCGAGGTGCGAATTCCACCTTTCGGCGCGATTCAGTGCGTCGCCGGTCCCCGGCACACCCGCGGCACACCGCCCAATGTGGTCGAAACGGATCCGTTGACCTGGCTGCTCCTGGCTACCGGACGCCTGGAGTGGGCGGAAGCGGCGCGTGACGGTCGTCTCCGGGCGAGCGGAATCCGCACCGATCTCTCCGAGTTCCTGCCCCTCGGCGGGGAATGAGCAAGGGGTCGCTGTCCTTTACCTCGCGTACACTGGTCCGTCGGAGCGGACCAGCTAGTTCGAGCAGATCAGCGCTTCGAGCGTTTCAAGCAGATCCGACACGAGGGAGCAAGCAGGTGCCCCGAGGCGACGGCCTACTGACCGACGATCTCGACCCCCAGGAGCGCGGCCCCCAGGATGCCTGTGGCGTCTTCGGCGTCTGGGCTCCCGAGGAAGAGGTCGCGAAACTCACGTACTTCGGGCTCTACGCCCTGCAGCACCGAGGTCAGGAAGCTGCCGGCATCGCGGTGAGCGATGGCTCCGGCGTGGTGGTCTACAAGGACATCGGCCTGGTCTCCCAGGTCTTCGACGAGCCGACCCTGGCGAGCCTGCGCGGCCACCTGGCGATCGGCCACGCGCGCTACTCGACGACCGGCGGCTCCAACTGGGAGAACGCGCAGCCCACCATCCGGGCAACGCCGGCCGGCACGACGATCGCGCTCGCGCACAACGGCAACCTGGTGAACACGGCGGAGCTCGCCAAGGAGGTGGCCGACCGCGGTCTCGAGGTCGGCGACTCGACCTCCGACACCGCGCTCGTCACCACGCTGCTCGCCGGCCGGCCCGACCTCTCGGTCGAGGCCGCCGCGCTGGAGCTGCTGCCGACCCTGCGGGGCGCCTTCAGCTTCGTCTTCATGGACGAGCACACCCTCTACGCCGCCCGTGACCCGCAGGGTGTCCGCCCGCTGGTCCTGGGCCGGATGGAGCGCGGCTGGGTGGTCGCCAGCGAGACCGCGGCGCTGGACATCACCGGCGCGAGCTTCGTCCGCGAGGTCGAGCCCGGCGAGATCATCGCGATCGACGAGCACGGTCTGCGTTCCAGCCGGTTCGCCGCGCCGGAGCCCAAGGGCTGCCTCTTCGAGTACGTGTACCTCGCCCGCCCGGACACCACGATCGCCGGTCGCAACATTTACTCGGCCCGCGTCGAGGTCGGCCGCAAGCTGGCACAGGAGCACCCGGTCGAGGCCGACCTGGTGATCGGCGTCCCGGAGTCCGGCATCCCGGCCGCGATCGGGTACGCGGAGGCCTCCGGCATCCCGTACAGCGCCGGCTTCATGAAGAACGCGTACGTCGGCCGCACCTTCATCCAGCCGTCCCAGACGATCCGCCAGCTCGGCATCCGGCTCAAGCTGAACCCGTTGCGCGAGGTCGTCCGGGGCAAGCGGATCGTGGTGATCGACGACTCGATCGTGCGCGGCAACACCCAGCGCGCCCAGATCCGGATGCTGCGTGAGGCCGGCGCCCTGGAGATCCACGTCCGGATCTCCTCGCCGCCGGTGAAATGGCCGTGCTTTTACGGCATCGACTTCGCGACCCGCGCCGAGCTGATCGCGAACGGGCTGGAGATCGACGGCATCCGCCGCTCGATCGGTGCGGACAGCCTGGGCTACGTCTCGCTGGACGGCCTGGTCCAGGCGACTGAGCAGCCGAAGACACGGCTCTGCATGGCCTGCTTCGACGGGCAGTACCCGATCGAGCTCCCGGCCGGGGACCTGATCGGCAAGCACGTGCTGGAGGGCGTCGGCAAGCGTGCGAGCATGCCCAACGCCACACCGGACCAGGCGACTGCGGCAGTGGCCGACCTCGAGTCGGACTATGAAGGCCCGAGCCAGCTGCTCACCAGTCCAGGCGGCGCGAACGCGCTGCACCACCCGTGATTCGATACACAGAACCGCTAAGGGGAGAACCGTGACGCACGTGTCCGAGCGCAACAGTGCCGGATCGAACGGCGCCGAAGGCGCGGACCGCCAGCCGTGGACGGCCGGTGCGGGCCGCGGGCCGCGCAAGCGCTCGGCGACGTACGCGGATGCGGGTGTCTCGATCCACGCGGGTGACCGTGCGGTCGAGCTGCTCAAGTCGAAGGTGAAGAAGACCACCCGGCCCGAGGTGATGGGTGACCTCGGCGGCTTCTCCGGCCTGTTCAAGCTGAACACGGCGAAGTACAAGAGCCCGGTCCTGGCCTCCTCGACCGACGGCGTCGGCACCAAGCTGGTGATCGCGCAGCAGCTCGACATCCACGACACGATCGGCATCGACCTGGTCGCCATGGTCGTCGACGACCTGGTGGCCTGCGGCGCCGAGCCGCTGTTCCTGCTCGACTACATCGCCTGCGGCGAGGTCGTGCCGGACAAGGTCGCCGAGATCGGCGCCGGCATCGCGGACGGCTGCCGGTACGCGGGTTGTGCCCTGCTCGGTGGCGAGACCGCCGAGCACCCGGGCGTGCTTCGCCCGGACGAGTACGACGTCTCCGCGACGGGCGTCGGCGTGGTCGAGGAGAGCGAGATCCTCGGCAAGGAGCGGGTCGAGATCGGCGACGCTGTGATCGCGATGCGCTCCTCGGGTCTGCACTCCAACGGTTACTCCCTGGTCCGGCACGTGCTGCTCGGCGCCGGCCGGATGCGCCTGGACACCGTGGTCGACGACTTCGGCACCCAGCGCACCCTCGGCGAGGAGCTCCTCACGCCGACCAAGATCTACGCGAAGGACTGCCTCGGCCTGATCGAGGAGACCGACGTCCGGGCGTTCTCGCACGTCACCGGCGGCGGCATCCCCGGCAACCTGAACCGGGTCCTGCCGAGCAACCTGGACGCGGTGGTCGACCGGTCGACCTGGCGCCCGCAGCCGATCTTCGACCTGATCCAGGCGAAGGGCCGCATCGAGGACTCCGAGATGGAGGCCACGTTCAACATGGGCGTCGGCATGTTCGCCGTCGTCTCGTCGGACGACGCGGACCGTGCGATGGCTTACCTGACCGGCCGTGGCGTCGAGGCCTGGCAGGTCGGCGAGGTCATCGAGGGCTCCGGCGAGGTGCAGATGCTCGGCTCCTACACCCGCGGCTGATCGCAAACAGGACAAAGACCGCAACGGGACAATTACCGCAACGGGACAAAACGTGAAATGATCCGCGTGTGTCGATGTCCGGCACATGCGGATCTTTCGTATTGGTAGACCGCGAGGCCTAGTGTGCGTGACATGACCGGTGCGTGGAGCGGGATGCGCGGCATCTCCACGGTGCCCAGCTACGTCGTCATGCAGCCCACTACTCTCTGCAATCTCGCATGCGGGTACTGCTACTTACCGTTCCGGCGGGACAACCTGAAGATGCCGGTCGAGGTCGCCGAGCGGGTCGCTGAGTCGGTGGCGGGCCTCACCCGTACCCAACAGAGGTTCTCGGTGGTCTGGCACGGCGGTGAGCCGCTGGCGGCGGGCCTGGACCACCTGGGCGCGCTCTTCGCGCCGTTCGGCGCGTCGGTCGAGCATCACGTGCAGACGAACGCGACGCTGATCGACGACGCCTGGTGCGAGTTCTTCCGGAAGCACGACGTGCGGGTCAGCGTGAGCGTGGACGGGCCGCGCGAGCGCAACGGCGACCGGGTGGACCGGGGCAGCCGCCCGGCCTACGACCTGATCGTCAAGGGGATCGACGCGCTGCGCCGGCACGACATCCCGTTCTCGGCACTCTGCGTGGTCAGTGATCCACGACCCGGCGTGGCGACCGAGCTGTACGACTACTTCCTCGACCTCGGTTGCGAGGTGCTCGGGATCAACGTGGAGGAGCTGGAGGGTGTCAACACCCGGCTCAACCGTCGCGACCCGGCAGCGGTGAGCGCGTTCTGGGCCGAGCTGGTCGGCGCCTGGCGTCAGGCGCCGAGGATCCATCTGCGCGAGGTGGAGTGGTCGCTGCGGTACGCCGCGGCGGTCCTCGACGGCACCGCTGACGAGCTGCTGCCCCGCCAGCTGGACCCGATCCCGACCGTGGCGCACGACGGCTCCGTGGTGCTGCTCTCGCCCGAGCTGGCCGGTTTCTCCGACCCGCGGTACGGCGACTTCGCGAGCGGCAATGTGCTGCGGACACCACTCACCGAGATCCTGGCCGGCGCGGCCGGCACACCGTGGATCAGCGAGTTCCTGCGCGGCATCGAGGCGTGCCGGAACAGCTGCCCGTACTTCGGGTTCTGCGGTGGCGCACACGCGGCCAACCGCTACTTCGAACACGGCAGGTTCGACGTCACCGAGACGGACCACTGCCGGAACAGCAAGATTCGCCTACTGGAGGGAGTGCTGGACCATGCCCGAGATCATGAAGCCACGGCTGTCTGACGGCGTGGAGGATCCGGTCACGGCGCGGGTGCACGAGACCCGGGCAGGGTTGACCGCGCTCCTCGCGGAGGCGGATGTCGCCCGGCAGCAACGCGCTGAGCAGGCGCCCTCGGACAGTGGCACGGCGGTGTGCGCCTGGAACCACTTCGAGAACATTCCTACGTTCTACAACTGGAACAACCGGCCACGCTGAAGCCCGCCCGGTCGAAGCCCACGCGGGGATCACCCGCGTGGGCTTCGGTTCAACCGTAGAAATGTGACCGCGACTCACCGGAGCACGCGGTCAGGCCGCGTGCTCTGTGCTACTGCGGGTCAGCGCCTTGTCGGCGACCAGGTATCCCGGTCGTCATCCGCGTCGTCGTCCTCATCATCATCGACGAACTCGTCGTTGTCGTCGTCGAAGTGATGATTCGACTTACCGGCACTCGCCAGTTCGCGCTGCAAGGCGGTGAGGTCGGTGTTGGGGGAGTGATACTTCAACTCCCGCGCCACCTTCGTCTGCTTGGCCTTAGCACGGCCGCGCCCCATGGCTCGACCCCCTCGCACAGAATTCGGGGCAGCCCGAAGGCGGGCCCCGATGACGTCAGGCATCTCTCGTGGGTCTTACGGTACATGGACGATGGCGCGTTCGGCACCTCGGGTTGCGTGTGACACTGCCGCGCGTCGCGGTTTGGCCTCTTGCGGGCCGATCCGCGACCGCGCGGCAGCCAATTCGGGTCTGTTTCGGGAGGGATTGCCGGGCTGCGGCGTGGTCCAGCACCCCTCCCGAAACAGACCCGGCCGGCTCAGTTCAGGTAAATCGCCCGCAGGCGGCCGACCTCGGCCATCCGCCGCTCGGCGAGGCGATCGGCGGCCACGGCCGGCGGGACGCCCTCGTCGCCGGCGAGCGCGAGGATCCGCCGGGTGGTCTCGAAGATCCCGGTCGCCCGCAGTTTCGCGCGCTCGAAGTTGAAGCCCTCGATCTCGTCGGCCACCTGGATCACACCGCCCGCGTTCACCACGTAGTCCGGCGTGTAGAGGATGCCGCGCTCCTCCAGGAGCTTGCCGATGCCCGGGTGGGCGAGCTGGTTGTTCGCCGCGCCGGTGACCACCTTCGCCCGGAGGACGCCGACGGTCTCGTCGTTCAGCGCGCCGCCGAGGGCGCAGGGCGCGTACACGTCGATGTCGGACGTGATCAGCGCCGCGGTGTCCGGCACCAGCTGGACCGCCGGGTGGGTGGTCCGGGCCCATTCGAGGGCGGCCTCGTTCACGTCGGTGGCGACCACCGTCGCGCCGTCCTCCACCAGATGGCCGGTGAGGTACTTGCCGACCTTGCCGAGGCCGGCCACACCGACCGTGCGGCCGCGCAGCGACGGGGTGCCCCAGGTGTGCTCGGCGGCGGCGCGCATGCCCTGGAAGACGCCCCAGGCGGTGAGCACCGAGGAGTCGCCGGCGCCGCCGTGCTCGACGCTGCGGCCGGTCACGAACCGGGTCTCACGGGCGATCACGTCCATGTCGGCGACGTAGGTGCCGACGTCACAGGCGGTGTAGTAACGGCCGTGCAGCGACTCGACGAAGCGGCCGTACGCCCGGAGCAGGCCCTCGGACTTCACCCGGGCCGGGTCGCCCCAGATGACTGCCTTGCCGCCGCCCAGGTCGAGACCGGCCAGGGCGTTCTTGTACGCCATGCCGCGGGACAGCTTCAGCACGTCGGCGAGCGCGGCGGCCTCGTTCTCGTACGGGTAGAAACGAGTCCCGCCCAGTGCCGGGCCGAGGGCCGTCGAGTAGATACCGATGATCGCCTTCAGGCCGGTCACTCGATCCTGGCAGAAGACGACCTGTTCGTGCCCGTCGGTGTCGAACACGTCCATCGTTTGCACTCCTGATTCTGGTGTGACCCTCGTGGGGCCGTGACTCCGGCGGGGGTCTGCCGGATTGCAAACGAGCCTATCGGTGTGAATGCCGCACCGATTACGTCCGCGCGGGAAGTTCCACCCGGGCGGATTCGTGAAAGGATCGCGCCGTGCCGTCACTGTTCGCGTCGTACCTACGGGTCTACGAGCCACTGACCGCCTTCGACCGGGACCGGCAGTCCTTCTGGCGCCGTTACGCGAAGGAAGGCCGTGACCTCGGCCCGGTCGAGGGGCCGGTTCGCCAGCGCACCGCTGTTCTGGAGGCCCTCGGCGCCGGCTGGACCCGGCTGCCGGACCTGCCCGACGAGGCGTACGTGCTGGAGTGGGACAACTCGATCCTGGTCTGCCCGTGGAACCTGCGCCTGCGGGTCGCCGAGGCGGCTCTGACCGCCCGGGACGGGGTGCCGGCCGTGCTCGCCGACGCGTTCGTGCCGCCGATCCTGGCCGGCCAGGCGAAAGCGGTCGTGGAGGACTGGCGCAGCGGCGCCAAGGTGCTGGAGCAGGGTGTGCCCCGGGTGCACGAGCAGGTCTCCACGTGGGGCGTGCCGCTGCGCTGGTTCGCCTTCGTGGACTCCGAGGAGCGGGACATCGCGCTCAAGGCCCGGCGCCGGACGCTGCGTTACCGCACGGAGATCTCGAAGGCCCGCCGCCGGGCGCACCGGGCGGTGTCCGTGCTGCGCAAGTCGCTGGGCGACGCGCCGATCACCGAGGCGGTCGAGGAGGGCACCCGCTGGCTCGAGGAGTTCCATCCACGGTCGGTGGTCGAGCTCGACTACGGCGGCCTGGTCAACCTCCTTCCGGAGGACAAACTGACCGAGGACGATTCCCCCGGACTGGTGGCAGCCGGACTTTCTGCGCTTTCTCGCGGTGACGCTGAGTCAGCAAGTGAGGCTTACGAGAAGCTCGTGGCGCGGTGGCGTGCCGTCCAGCTTCTCGAGCGATGCAACTGACCAGCGGAAATGGGACAGACGCGTACGTATCTCAGTGAACGGGAGCGCTCCCGAAGCGAACACTCTTCGTGATCGCCGGTTACCGAACCGTCATAATCGGACTAAACGCGGCACTATCTGGCGTATAAAACACGCAAAAATCGGGCATGCTTCATCCATCTATCTGGGGACGTTCGTCCGTTCGGCCCATGTCGGACATCGGGGACTAGCCGGACCATGAGAGACGCACCGGCCGGCGGGACCCCGGCCGATGTTTTTAGGCACCTGTGGAGGAGTGACCGATGGCATCGCGTACGCACGATCCTGAGCCGCTACTAACGCCGGCCGAGGTGGCGTCGATGTTCCGAGTCGACCCGAAGACCGTTACTCGGTGGGCGAAAGCTGGCAAGCTCAGCGCAATTCGCACGTTGGGTGGCCACCGTCGCTACCGGGAGTCGGAAGTCCGCGCCCTGCTGCAAGGACAGATTCCGACGCAGCGTCAGGGCGACTGACCGCATTCGACCGACATCGTTGCAAGGGGCGAGCGCTGGGGAAGGCGATCGCCCCTTCTTCGTACCATCTTGAGTTCTTGTCCTGTCCTCAAGAACAACGAAAGACAAGATCTTCGGGTACGGGCGGGGTCAGTCCACCAGGACGACGACAGTGCCGTCCGCTCCGCGCCGGAGCCGGCTGCCGAGCACTGTCAGGCGCCCCATGAACCCGTACTTCTTCTTGAGCGTTCCCGCGACCCGATGGAAGTCGGCCCGATCGCCGATCCGGGCGGTCCCCTCGACCGCCTCACCCGTCGGTTTGCCGCGCATGTCGCAGGGCGCCACGGTGACCCGGCCGCTGTTGCGGATCCGCTTGACCTTGCCGCTGTCGGCCACGGTCCAGAACCCGAGGCCGGTGCCGTCGGGCACGACCCACAGCGGAGTGGCAACCGCGCGCCCGTCCCTGCGGAACGTCGTCAGCAGGGCGTATTTCTCGGATCCGAGTTGCTCCAGTCCGGCCATTCCTCAAGAGTAGATGACCATGGAGCAGCCGACGATCGGCGACGCCTTCGGTGAGATGATCCGGGACGCGTACGCGGTACGAACCGGAATCGGGCCTCGTCCCCTCGCCGGCGGAAAGTACTACCGGCCGGTCATCGAGGTGATCGAGCGGGACGACGGTCTGATCAACGGCGCTCCGGCCGACCACTACCTGAACGAGCCGGACGACTGGCAGGCCTACGATCGCCGGGCGCTGAAGCTCTGCCGTGGCCGGGTGCTCGACATCGGGACCGGCGCCGGCCGGATCGCGATCGAGCTTCAGCGTCACGGCATCCCGGTGACCGGCTTGGACACCTCGCTCGGAGCGATCGAGGTGGCCCGCAAGCGCGGCCTGCGCGACACCGTGCTGAACACCGTGGACGAGTTCTCCCGAGCGGCCGTCCGATACGACACGTTCCTGCTGCTCGGCAACAACCTCGGCCTGCTGGAAGGCCCGGAGCGGGCGCCGGTCATGCTGGCCGCGCTGGCTCGGCTGGCCGCTCCCGGCGCACGGCTCGTGGCGCAGGGCACCGATCCGTACGGGACGCGGGACCCGGTGCACGTGGCCTATCACGAGCGCAACCGGCAACGCGGCCGTCTCGGGGGACAGCTCCGCCTGCGCCTGCGGTACCGGGAGATCGCCTCCGACTGGTTCGACTACCTGAACTGCTCTCCGGCCGAGATCGAGTCGTTGCTGCCGGGCACCGGGTGGCGGCTGAAATCGATCGACGACCGGGATCACCCCTACTACGTTGCGGTCATGGAGTTGCACACTTGACCGAACTCACCCGCGACCAGGTCCGCCTCAGCCGGCGGATGTCGATGGTGCTGCGGCACCGGCCGGAGACCGCCGGCCTCACTCTGGACGCGAACGGATGGGTTGCCGTCCCCGCCTTCCTCGCCGCTCTCGGGATCAGCCGCGAGGAGCTCGACGTGGTGGTGGCCGGCAACGACAAGCAGCGGTTCGCCGTCGAGCCCGGCCCGGACGGCGTGGACCGGATCCGGGCCAGCCAGGGCCATTCCCGGCGGGTCGCCGTGGACCTCTCGCTGCCGCCGGCGACGCCGCCTGACGAGCTCTTCCACGGCACGCCCCGGGCGAACCTCGACGCGATCCTCCGGGAGGGGCTGCGCCCCGGGAGCCGGCATCACGTCCATCTCTCCGTCGATGTGCCGACCGCGCTGAAGGTCGGCCGCCGCCGGTCACCGGACGTGGTGGTGTTCCGGGTGGCGTCCGGGACGATGGTTACGGAGGGCCACGTCTTCCACCGCAGTGACAACGGAGTATGGCTGACCACTGTCGTGCCAGCTTCGCACCTATCGGTAAAACGGACAAATCCGTAATCTGCCAGGTTGATCGTCTATCCACTGTGGGCGGCCAAAGGTTCTCCGGACAACGGCCCGGAAGCGCCGTTAACTTGGACGGATGGGGAGGGTTACGCGCAGTCAGCACACCGACCTTCCCAGCACTCTCGGTCTTCCCATCGCGCTCGTTCTCGTCCTCGTGCTCGCCGGCCTCGCGTTCGGCCTGCCACTGCTGGACCGGGCCGTTCCGGCTCAGCGAGCCATCCCGGCCGGGGCGCCCTACGAGGTCGGTGCCGGGGTCACCATCGTGCCGCCACCCGGAGCGACGCTGGACGTCACCGGGACCCGGCCCGGCGATGACCGGGGCAGCGCGCTGTTCCGCATCGGCCCGGTGCGGTACGCGGTGGCGGTGCAACCCTTCGACGGCGACCTGACCGCGGCCGCGGTCCGCCTGCGTCAGCGCATCACCGGCACCCGTGGTTACCAGGTGACCGGCACCCAGCTCGCCGTCTCCACCGCCGGTGGGCTCGCCGGGGTCCAGGGCGGATACACCGCCGGCGACCGAGGCGGGCGCTACGCCGTCTTCGTCGTGCACGGGCTCACCATCGAGGTCACGGTCATCGGCGGCGACCTCGACCTGGACGGCACCCTGCCGGCGATCGACGCGAGCACCCGCACCCTGCGTTACGAGGGGCGCCGATGAGTGAGGCGGTGCGCCCCGGTGGCGCCCGGGCGATCACCCTCGCCCGCAACCCGGCGTTCTGGGTGGTGTTCGTCCTGATCACCGCGGGGGCGCTGCGCATCGCACAGATCGGCGTGCGGTTCTTCGGCGCCTACCCGGTCGCCACGCTCACCGCGATCGGCCTGTTCGCGCTCCTCGCCGTACCCTTCTGGCTCTTCGTCTCCGAGCTGGACTTCCTGGAACAGGAACCGCCGAGCCTGCGGGTGGTGGCGTTCGCCTGGGGCGGCCTGGTCGCCACCACTGTCTCGATTCCGGGCAGCACCGCGCTGGAGAACCTGATCGCGAAACTGGGCTCGCCGCACCTCGCCGCCGACTGGGGCGCCGCGCTGGCCGGGCCCACGGTCGAGGAGATCGCCAAGACCCTCGGTGTGGTTGCCATCGTGCTGATCGCCCGCGCCCAGGTGAACAGCGTGCTCGACGGCGTGGTCTACGGCGCGCTGGTCGGGCTCGGCTTCCAGATCGTCGAGGACGTGGTCTTCGCGATCGGCGCTGTCGCGCTGGCCGGTCAGGGCGACCAGATCCAGCCGGTCGTCACCACGTTCCTGGTCCGCGGCTTCCTCGCCGGCGTCTGGAGCCACACCCTGTTCGGCGCGCTGGCCGGCGCCGGCATCGGTTACCTCGTGGTCAACCCGGACCGCACCCGACGCCACCGGCTCACGATGGCCGGTCTCGCCCTGTTCGGCGCGTGGGCCTCCCACGTGCTGTGGAACTCGCCGCTCTTCCGGGACGGCCTGGGCAACGGCGCGCTGGCCCTGCTCGCGGTCCTGGTCTTCAAGGGCCTGCCGCCGTTGCTGCTGATCCTCTGGCTGGTCCGCCGGGCCCACGACCGCGAGGCGGCGTACTACGTCGCGAAGCTCGCGACGCTGCGTGACCCCGCTCTGATCACCGACAACGAGCTGCGGGTGCTGGGGTCCGGGTCACGGCGGGCGGCGGCCCGCCGGCATGCTGCCGCGCGAGCCGGATACCGAGCCCGAGCGACGGTACGGCGGTTGCAGCGTGCCCAGGCGCGCCTGGCGGTCGACCTGAGCCGTGCTTCCACCGAGGTCCCCGAGACGGCCGCCGAGGTACTGGCACATCGCGCCCGCCTGGAGAGCCTGGGCCACCCGGAGGCGGTCGAGGGCGTCCCGTTCTGGCGGCACACCGCCTCGACGGTCGGCACGGCCGCGCTCGCGATAGCGGTCGTCTGGGTGGCGCTCTCCGCCCTCGGCGGCGGTTGATCCGCCCAACCCTGTCAGCCCAACCAAGCTGAGCGTCGCGGTCCACCGACATGCGGACCACTAGCCCCAGCAAGAATTTCCGAGATCTTGTCTTCGGCGCCATGCGACTGCGCGTCGGCAGAGGCGTGGGCGGTGAGCACAGCTGCGATCACCTTCGTAAGCTCGGACGTCGTGGTAGGCCGTCCGACATCATGCCTGCCTGCACCGAATCACCTTGTGTGCCTCGGCGCATGCGGCACAGCGGACGGTGCCGTTGCTGGCCATCTACCGGACCGCACATCGTCCTGTTGCCAGTACTCGAACTGTTCTACGACGACGAACGGCATGATCCGTGTATCTCGCAACCCGTCCTCAAAGCGATGAGGCGCGTGGAGTCCAGGCAAGCCGGATAGTCACTCACCGTGCTGCAGCACGGGAAGGCTACTCATGACAGCGGTATTGAGCCGGACGTGATCCGGCCCGCTGGCGGCGCTCTCCGCCGACGCAGGTGAGTTCGAGCCGTCGGCCGCCTGCTCGCCAGGGGATCCGCATCCGCCCAGAAGGAAAGCACCCACCAGGCCGACCCCGATAAGACCGCGCTACCAATGCCCCCTCGGGATGCGGCGAACTTGACCATACTGATCGGTGGCGCGACGACTCGACTGACACGGGTGAGGGTGATTACTCCCCGTTCGCTACGAGCCTGCGGCACCCGTTCTGGCTACCGATCGGCTGATCTGGGGAGCGGGTAGGCCGGTGCACCTGGATCCACGCCTCCACCGCCGATTCCTCCCAGAACCGGCCAGCGACCATCACCGCGTAAGGCTCCGGGAAGTCCGGCCTGTTGATCAGCTGATAGACCCGTTGGCGTGAGACGCCGAGGCGGGCCCGGACCTCGGCAGCGCCCATCAGGCGCTGCTTCCCGTGGCCCTTGATCACCTCTACGGCGATCGTCGCGATTTGGGCCACCGACAGGTGAATCACCGGACCGCCGGTGCCATGCGGCTGCCCGTCAGTAGAGGTGTGAGCGGTCAGCGCGGCAGCGATCAGCCGCTCGAGCTCGACTGTCATGGCCGACGCCTACGGGAGAAGGTTCGGACGCTGCGGCAGGCCGCTCGGCGTCTTGGCGGCTGTCGGCACCGCTTCGCCATGTGTGCCTTGGCACGTGCGGCATAACGGACGGGTAGCGTCATCCGGCCAGCTGCCGGACTGTACATAACCGTGATGTCCGTACTCGATCTGCTCCACGACGACGAACGGCATGATCTCTTTCAGCGTGTGCGCGTCCATCAAGCCGGGCGGCACCATGCCACCGAAGCAGAAGTGCAGCTGCCGCGACGGGTACGCCTCGTAGGCCGCGTCGATCGGTGCGGCGGGGGAATTGCCGCCCTCGACGCAGTGCGGTGCGTGGAGGACCACGCCTGCCGGGTATTCCCTGCGCATCACCGCCACCTGCCCGCGTTGACGGGTCGCCGCCCGTAGTCTGGGACCGGCTCGGAGAGTCGGGCACGGTCGGCGCGCTTGCGTTCCGCCAGGCACGGATACACGTCGACGCCGCAACGGCAGTCGACCTTCCATGGCTTACCGTGCCGCCAGAGCCGTCGACGTCCATGCTCGATCGGGTGCTGCTGCCGTCTGGTCACGCTTCTCGCCTCCGCTCGCCGAGCCGATCCGGGAATCTGGGCGGTGGCGAGTCAGATCGGTGCCTGCCGGGGGATTGCCCGCCGCCGCTAGCGCGATGGCGGGCCGCTGAAGATGTCCAATCGACGCCGGCCGCCATCGGTGCTACCGAACGTAGATCCGATGATCACGCAGCGGAAGGGACGACGGATACCCTTTCGCTCGATACGACACTCGGCGAGGGGACGGAGCGTCCTATCTGACACCGAGCCGGCGTGCCAGTCCGCGCAGCTTCGGCGACGGGCGCCGACCGTTCAGCAGCGAGCCGACCACCGCGCGGGGAAACGGCTGGTAACGCATCCATTGGCTCGCCTCCTGCTCGATCTCCAGCAGGATCCGCTCCGCATCGGCGTACCGGCCGAGGCCGGCGTGCGCGTGCGCCAGGTCGGTCTTGTGCCGGGAACGCGCGGCCAGCGGCATGGGGTTGTCTCTGGGCATCGCCCGAGCGACATCCAAGGCACGCGCGTAGTCGCCAGCCACCACAGCCGCGTCGACCCGCTGCATGACCACCTGGGTGACGCCGAAGGTCGTGTTCCAGTCGTTGCGGTCCTGACCCAGCCGGACTGCCGCCCCGTGTGCCACCTGGAGTAAGTCCTGGGCCTCGTCGTCGTTCCCGGCTCGGGCCGCTGCGGTCGCCCCGGTTATCAGCAAATTGCCCCACATGCTGACGGCCTCCGGCGCAGCCTTGCGATTCGGCTCGATCTCGTCGGCTTCCCGCACCGCTATCGCCGCGGCATCGTCGGCGCGGGCCTGGTTGAGCAGCACCCAACTGCGGGTGCCGACCACCGCGGCACGCAGGTTCTGATTCTCTGCGGCGTCCAAGGCCCGGTCGACAGCCACCAGAGACAGATCGGGGTGGCCGAGATGCACGAGTGTGGAGGCGGCGAGCTGGCTGGCCTCGGCGTGAATATCGGCGGCCCCAATGCGGCGTGCATCGGTGATCACCGTCGGCAGGAATGTGGTCAGCAAGTCGTAGTCACCAGACCAGTACGCCTCCCACGCGCGCCGCATGGAAGCACGGAGCTCGTCGGCGGTTGCCGGCTCGCCGGGATCGTCGACAACGGGAGTCAGCGCTCGACGCAGGGCGAGGATGCCGCCAGCATCCGGCACGGATTCCAGATGCGTTGGCTTACCGACAAGCACGCCCAGGTCGACGTCGAGAGCTTTAGCGATCTTGGTCAAGTAGGGCAAGGATCCAGACTTGACTCCCTGCTCGATCTTCTTGATCAGATCGAGCGATACGCCGGCGCGTTCGGCAAGGTCCTGCTGGGTCAGCCGGGGCTTACGCTCGTTGCGCAGTTCGAAGATGCGGTCACCGATCTCAGACATTGCGGCGGCTCCCCTGGTAGAGGTCAGGGTGCGGCGGCTGGCCTCTACTCCGGCCGCCGGCATCGACGGTACGTCAACAGCCTCAACGCCGGCGGTAAGCGAATTCCTGTCGGTCGACCGGATCGAGATGTGTGCCGATCATCCGAGCGGTGTCTTAGTGCTGCTGGCTGCCCAGGCGGCGAGGGCACCACGGGCGTGGAGATGCACCTTCCCGCGCTGGCCGCGTAGTTCCGAGCACCCGGCCGACGCCCCGCGACATGCGCTGTGTCGCATGCCTTCGGCTGCCAGGGCGATGCCCCCGGATCCCGCAACCTCGTACCCATACCCGTGCGTGCGGTGGAGGACGTAAAACGGCCCGCGCTGTCACGGGGGAGACGGCGCGGGCCTGGACCCAACGATAGCGAGGAATCCCGAGTTGATCGAGGGCCAGCCCCGGATCCATAGCAAAACCACAGGAATGACAGCGACGGCCCGGCCGCTGGAAAGCGACCGGGCCGTCGAACCGCAGCCAGGTGTTACCGGCGGGCGTCCGCCAGCTTCTTCGTCGCCTCAGCGATGGTCGCGGCGGTGTCCGCCGGAACCGCCGACGCCGACGAGGAGCGGAGAGCGGAGACCGACACGCCGGTCAGGTCCGGGTTGATGAACTCGGTGTTGGTCACGCTGGCACCGGCCATCACGAAGCCGATGTCGACCGTGCCCTCGCCGCCGTCCACGACGTCCAGAGCGGCGTCGCTGCCGATCGGGGCGCCGGTGTCCACGTTGACGTCCTCGCTGATCAGGATGTCGTCGCCGGCGTTGCCGAGGAGGGTGTCGTTGCCGGTGTAGCCGACCAGGAAGTCGTCCTCGGTGCCGCCGTGGAGCCGGTCGTTGCCGACGTCGCCGGAGAGCATGTCCTCGCCCGCGTCGCCCGCGAGAACGTCGTCACCCAGCTCGCCGTACGCGACGTCCTCGCCCGCACCGCCCCAGATCTTGTCGTTGCCGGTCTCGCCGAAGAGGAAGTCCCCGTCGGCATCGCCGTAGAGGGAGTCGTTGCCGCCCATGCCGTCGACGAAGTCCTCGCCGGCGCCGCCGCTGATGCCGTCGTCCCCGGCGCCACCCTCAAGGACGTCGTTGCCGGCTTCGCCCCAGATGCTGTCGTTGTCCGCGCCACCCTGGATCTGGTCGACGCCGTCGCGGCCGTACACCTTGTCGGCCCCGGCGCCACCGGTGATGGTGTCGTTGCCGGCGTCGCCGTAGATGGTGTCGTTGTTGATGCCACCGTCGACGATGTCGTTGCCGATGCCGCCGCTGACGGTGTCGTTGCCGGCTTCGCCCCAGATCTTGTCGTTGCCGGCGTCGCCGTAGGCGGCGTCGTTGTGCGCGCCCGCGTAGATCAGGTCAACGCCGTCGCCCCCGCGCGCCTGGTCGTTGCCGTCGCGGCCGTACAGCTTGTCGTTGCCCGCGTCGCCGTAGACGAGGTCGTTGCCGGCGCCCGCGTCGGCCGTGTCGTTGCCGGCGCCGCCGGACACGCGGTCGTTGCCGACGTTGCCGTAGAGCACGTCGTTGCCGACCTCGCCGTACGCCTTGTCGTTGCCCACGCCGGCGTCGATCCAGTCGTTGCCGGTGCTGCCGTAGACGGTGTCGTCACCGGCCTCGCCGTACACCCGGTCGTTGCCCGCCAGGCCGTTGATCTTGTCGTTGCCCGTGCCGCCGCGCACGTTGTCGGCGCCGGAGCCACCGGTCAGGGTGTCGTTGCCCGCGCCACCGTTCGCGACGAGCGCGACCTTGGTCTTGTTGTTCACCGAGTCGTTCTTGTCGCCCAGCGACACGGTGAGCTTCGCGGTCGCCTTCGACGTGGTGCACTTGACCTTGGTCGTGTCGACCTTCTTGCAGCCCTTGCCAGGCTTGAGCGCCACCCGGTCGTCAAGCGTCACGGTACGGCCGGAGATCGTGATGGTGAGCGCGTTCGTCGCACCCGCCGCGGCCGAGAACTGCACCGCGTTGGTGCCGACGACCTTGGCGCTGCCGGCCGCGGCCGCCTGTGCCGGCGAGGAGAAGAGCGCTGCCGAGACGACGGCGGTGGCCAGCAGGCCGATCGACGTCATCGCCCGGCGGCGGGCGAGCTGGTTGAGAAGCATGTGATCTCCAGGAATCGGTGTTACTTCGTGGGCGCGGACTCGAGACGGGCGTTCGTCTGGGTCAGGGCTGAGTTCAGATCGCCGGGCGAAGCGGCAGATGCCGACGCGGCGGAGAGAAAGCTGTGGTGTGACAAGCCGAGGTGGCGAGAAAAGCGGCCAGAGTCATCCGCTCGAACAGGAACACGCGAATACCCCCCGTTGGGCATACAGCCGAGAACGGAGGCGCGCTAATTCGCGCGACCTTCCCCCGTGACCCACATTTCAACGCACATTGATGGCTGTGCCAAGGCCCAACCTACAGAACGGGACCGTACCGACGCAATGTTCATCTCGCAGTAAGACCAGGTACTCCTCAGCACCCGATCTCGGCTCCCGGGCGGCTCGCGGTGGGCTCCATGACGACCCAGAGCCGTTCCACACCGGGCAATTCGCGAATCCTCGGAATCGGCGCACAGTCGAACTCACGCCCTTCTGAGGTCAATCGGAACGACTCGGACATGCTTTCCACCTGTACGCCGGCAACCCGTTCCGGATCGTCCTTCCATTCCTTCCGGAACCGGGCCAGGGCCTCCTCGCGGTTTTCGAAGACCACTTCGCCCGGCGCATCGTCCAGTTCGGACCGGATCGCCGACTTGTGCTCCTCGGTGGCTGACTCACTCAGCTCCACGGTCACCTCGTACGAGCGCACCGGCGCGTACCGGTAACCCGCGACGAGCAGCACGGTGGTGGAGGCGGCCGCACCGGCGAGAAGCGCGGCAGCGGTGAACGCCAGAAGACGTCGGAACAAGGGGAATCCTCCGGCATGATCGGCCGCACGCTGTCGTGATCATAGACCGGTGCCGCTACACAGGGCATCCACAGGCGAGGGTGAGCCCCTTGATGGTCGCCGACCGTTCCACGAGAGTGATAGCGGTCGACTACCGAGGAGGGCGACGTCGTGCAGACTTTCACGAACGAAGCGGAACAGGCGGCCTACACCCTGGCGGAAGCGCTGAGCGACAAGGCGATGTCCTGCATGAAGAGCGCCGAGGAAGCGGGCGAGGCGTTCCGCTCCGGCAAGATGGCGATGCGCCGGCAGTTCAAGGCGCGCGGCCTGTCCGAGGCGGAAGCCGACATCCGCTGGTCCGGCACGTCGCAGGCGGCCCGGGCGATCGCCGACAACCAGTTCTTCATGTCCCAGGCCTCGATGTACAACAACGCCGCCGTCACCCAGTACGCCAAGGCCCTCTACCTCAAGAAGGGCTGACCTCCGGCCCGCCGAGGTGGGCCTGCTGACCGGCACGGTAACCACGCACCCGCCCGCTGCCCTGCAGCCGGCGCGGCGGCATCTTCGCCAGTTTGGGGTACGTCTCGTCGCGTCGCCGCTCCACCAGATCGGTGCGGTCGACCAGGACCAGTTCGGCGCCGGGCGTCTCGGCCGCGGCGGCCTGTTCCGCGAACCGCAGACGCGCGCTGACCGCCTGGCTGTACCCGACCAGCCAGGACCGCCGATAGGCCGCCGGATGCTCACCGAGCGGCACCGGGGTCGCCGCCAGCCCGTGCGCCGCCTGCACCAGCAGCGACGTGAAGAGCAGTTCCACCCGTTCCAGGTCAGCGGCGTGCCCGAACAGGTGACTCCGAGCCAGCCCACCCCGCTCCAGATGGACGACCCGGCAGCGCATCGGGGCCGCCACGGCAGCCAGCAGGCCCGCCTTGTCCCGGGCGTAGGGCGGGTCGATCGTGACGATGCGATCCCCGACCGGATCGGCCGCCGGATCGCCGACGGCGAGCATGGCCTGGTCGACGCCGTACTTCGCGATCAGCGCGGCGGCCTTCGCGGTGAACGCCTCGGCTTCGCCGGGCGTGCAGGCCGGGTCCTCGGCCATCGCGAGCAGCTTGCGCACGCGCGCCAGCAGGCTGTCATTCATCGGGCACGGCAATTCATGGGTACGGGTGGAGCCCTGTCACGCGGCCCGGCGGCGCAGGGTCGCGACGGTGGATCCGGCGAGCGCGAGCAGGCAGTCCGGAAGCTGGCCGTCGGCGATTGCCGCACCGAACAGCGCCTCACCGGTCGGGAAGTCGCCGTTCACGTACGCGCTGACGAAACGGGCCACCCACCGTTTGTCGTACTGCGCGTCGTCGATGCCGGGGAACTCCAGGGTCCAGGCGCCGCTGCCGGGCAGCTGCCCGACCATGGTCGCCGCCAGGCACCACGCAACGTCCCACGCGCCGACGACACCCTCACGGTCGACGACCGCGTCGAAGGTGTCGGCCACAGCAGCGCTGTCGCCGCTGATCGCACACTGGAGGATCTGCGCGGCGTCGTCGAATGCGTGCTGTGGTACTTCGGTCACGCAAGAAAAGGTACGTCCAGCCGTCAAGGAGCGCTCGCGGACTCCGGGATTTCACACACCACCGGGATTTCACGCACCGGGATTTCACGCACCACGGAGTAAGCAGGTGATCCGCGCCGTGCAGACCCGCTCGCCCGACTCGTCGGTGAGCACCACCTCGTACGTCGCCACCGCACGCCCCCGGTGCACCGGCAGCGCCACGCCGGTGACCAGCCCGGATCGGGCCGCCTTGTGGTGGGTCGCATTGATGTCGACGCCCACCGCGAACGGCCGGTCCACGGTCTGCCCGTGCATCACGGCGCCGACCGACCCGAGCGTCTCGGCGAGCACGCACGATGCGCCGCCGTGCAGCAGCCCGTACGGCTGGGTGTTGCCCTCCACCGGCATGGTCCCGACGACCCGCTCGGCACTCGCCTCGGTGATCGCGATACCCATCCGCTCGGCGAGCGCCCCACCGCCGTTGCTGGTGAACAGATGCTGCATGCCGTCTTCCGCTATATCCACGACGGCGTACGTTACCGCTGCTCCTCGTGCGGCCCCAGCGACACCCGTCACAGGAACAGGAGTGACCCGCCGAGGCCGGGGGTACGTGTAGGGCCCGACGAGAGGAGCACCATGAGCGAGCCGCAGGAGATCATCGAGACTCGGGGCGAGTACCGGGTGGACCTGCTCAAACAGGATGCGAACGGTGACGGCCTCACGGACGTCTGGGTCTCCGACACCGACGGCGACGGCAAGCCCGACCTCTACCAGTTCGACACCGACGGCGACGGCCTGGTCGACATCACGATGGTCGACCTCGACGAGGACGGCACCCCGGACAAAATCGTGGACGGCGACGGCGGCCTCCCCCCGGTCGCCTAACCCCCGCGAACCGAACCACTCACCCGCCTCCAGGGGGCCGGCGGCCTCGTCGCCTCACCCGCCCCGCCCGCCTCCAGACGGCCGGCGGCCTCGTCGCCTCACCCGCCCCGCCCGCCTCCAGACGGCCGGCGGCCCCGTCGGCTCACCCGCCTCCGGGCGGCCGGCGGCCGCGTCGGCTCAGCGGCCCCCGGGCAGCCGGCGGTCCCGTCGGCTCAGCGCGGATGAGGTCACACGCATCGTCATCGTGGACCCTCGTCCACGCCGGGGCAGCGATGAACGCACACGTACCGCTTCGGTGTGACCTCATCGCCGCCCGGCAGACCGCAGGGGCCGGCCCTTCTCTGCGCGGACTCCTCCAGAAACGCATCCACCGCTGCGTTCACCCTGTGCCGACGGCAGCGCCCCCACCGGATCGGTGAGGGCGCTGCCGTCGGATTACCAGCCCTGCCTGATCCGGTCCTTGCCGGGGCCGCCGTAGATCTGGTCATGTCCGGGGCCGCCGGCGAGGACGTCGTCGCCGGCGTTGCCCCAGATCTTGTCGTTGCCGGCGTCGCCGCCCACGTGGTCGTTGCCGGTGCCGCCGTACAGCAGGTCGCCGCTGTCCGGGATGTCGCCGTCGAGTTCGCTGCCGAGGACGAAGTCGTTGCCGCTGTCGCCGTAGACCTTGTCGCGGCCCGAGCTCCCGGCGAGCATGTCGTTACCGGAACCGCCCCGGATCGTGTCGTTGCCGGTGTCACCGTGCAGTTCGTCGCGGCCCTTGTTCCCAAGGATGGTGTCGTTGCCGCTTCCGCCGAAGACGGTTTCCACGCCCGAGCCGCCGTGCACCCGGTCGTTGCCCGAACCGGCGAAGACAGTCAGGGGCACCGAGGTCTTGTTGACGATCTTGTCGTTCCGGTTACCGAGCTCGGCGGTGACGAGCCGGGGCTTCCCCGGCGTCGTGCACTTGACCTTGGTGCGGTCGCCCTTGACCGCCTTGCAGCCCTTGCCGGCCTTGATGGCGACCCGGTCGTTGAGCGTGATCGTCCGGCCCGAGACCGTGATGACCAGCGAGTTCGTCTGACCCGAAGCGGCGATGAACTCGATGACGCTGCTGTCCGATGTGAAGAGTTGAGCCTTGGCCGGCGTGGCCGCCTGCGCCGGAGAGGCGACCAGGGCCGCCGCGCCCGACATCGCCACGGCCGCCGCGCCGATCGCCGCCAACGCCCTGCGGTTGAACAAGAACATGAGAGATCCCCCGTCGTCGATGGCGCCCCGCTGTGATGATCCTATGAGGACGGCTCACGAAAAGGTGTCCCGGTTTCGTGTCACGCGGACCTCCAGCAGGGCGACGCACCACGTCGTCCAGCACGGCGGAGGGTCAATTCCGCGGCAGAGAAGCGGCAGAGAAGCGGAGGAGAAAGGGCCGGAAAGCAAAACGTCCACCGTGCGTTTCCGCAGGTGGACGGTGCTCAGTGCCCGGCGAGAGGCCTGGTGGCCAGGGGCGGGGTCGAACCGCCGACCTTCCGATTTTCAGTCGGACGCTCGTACCAACTGAGCTACCTGGCCGTGCTTGGTGTTGCGGTCCTGACGGGACTTGAACCCGCGACCTCCGCCTTGACAGGGCGGCGAGCACTCCAACTGCTCCACAGGACCTTGCTTCGGTTCGTCAGCAACTTGCGCCGCTAACTTACCAGTACCCCCAACGGGATTCGAACCCGTGCTACCGCCTTGAAAGGGCGGCGTCCTAGGCCACTAGACGATGAGGGCAACTCCGCCATCATTGCACACCTCGCTGGTGGCGAGATCGCAACGCTGGTGGCCTTCGCCTCAACCGCGTCCCGTTGAGTGCTCGCAAAGCATATGTGATCCCCCGGGCGGTCTCCAAATCGGTACCCCCCTTTTTCTTCGCACGCGTCTGACCTGCGGAAACGTGGACCTCAATCGGAGGTCGCCCGGGCAATGAGGCGGACTGCGCTTGCAAGATCACTAAGGGTGGTGACGGTGGGCGGGAGGCCTTCGACGGGCCAGCCGGGACCGGCCGCGGCGAGGATCAAAGGCGGTTTGGGTACGCCCAGAATCCGCTCCAGCTGATCGACACCTGCGGTACCGGGCAGCTGGGACCAGAGCACCACCACGGCCGGCCCGGTGCGGTTCACGGCGTCCAGCAGAGCCTGTGCCGGCACCCGGGCGCCCAGCAGCCGGGTCGGCACTCCCTGCTCGGCCAGCGCGGCGGCGAGCGCCTCCAGCGGCAGCGTGTGCTGTTCCTCGTCGGCGGCGGCGAGCAGGGTCCGCGGTTCGCGGTCACGGGGCGGCCGGGGTACGGCGGCGAGCACCTCGGTGACGGTCCGGGACAGCAGGTGTTCGACCTCGACGAACCGTTCGGTGGCTTCGTACCGTTCCCCGATGCCGATCAGCACCGGCATGATCACGTGGAGCCAGGCGAGGATCACGCCCCGGCCGGTGACCGCCGCCTCGATGATGTAGCGCATCGAGGGCCCGTCGAGCCGCATCGCGGCCCTGGCCAGTCCCCGAGCGGCCGGATTGGCGCGGGGCCCGAGCGCGATGGTCTGCCCACCCCCGGCCGGAGCGGCGCCGGAGAGATCGGAGACATCGGGAGAAGCGCCGGAGAGATCGGTAGACCCGCTCGAGAGATGCGGAGACCGTCCCGCGAAATCGGGAGAAGCGCCCAGGAGATCCGGAGAAGCGCCCGAGAGCTCGGGGGACCCACCGGACAGCGAAGCGTCCGACGGGGCGCGCCGCGCCCAGGCAGCCGCCTCCGCCGGCGACACCCCCTGAGCGGTGAGCCGCTGCATGACCTGCAGACGGACCATGTCCTCGACGGTGTATCGCCGGTGATGCCCGGGTTCGTGCCGGCTCGGCCCGAGCCCGTACCTCTGATGCCAGGTTCGCAAGGTGGTGACCGCGACGCCGAGCCGGCGCGCGGCGGCACCCGCGCTCAGGCCCTCATTTGCCACCTGACCGCTCCGGGGACCTTTCCGACAGATGGGCCACCAGGCGGTCCGTCACACCGCCGAGCCAGGGCGCGTACGTTTCCGGATCGCTCTCCAGCCGGGCGAGAAGATCCGGCACGGACACCCAGAGCAGCCGCGCCACCTCGGCCGGGTCCGGCCGGAACTGGGTGCCGACCGGCAGCAGGCCGATCAGCACGTGGTCGTACTCCCGCTCCACCCGGCCGGTCATCGGGTCCTCCGCGAAGTACGAGTACACGCCGGCTTCCAGGAGCGGCACCCCGGCGACGCCCAACTCCTCGCCGAGGCGCTGCGCGGCGGCGTCGGCCACCGTCATTCCCGGCGCCGGATGCCCGCAGCAGGTGTTGCCCCAGCGCAGCGGGAACCGGGTCTTGGTCGCGGCCCGCTGCTGCAGCAGCACCCGCTCCTGGTCGTCCACCAGGAAGACCGAGAACGCCCGGTGCAGCTGTCCCGGCGCGGTGTGCGCGTCCGCGACGGTCGCCGAGCCCACCGTGCTCCCGGCCTCGTCGACGAGCTCGACGAGATGCGTTTCCCGAGAGCTCACCGGCCACCCCCGGTGACGCGCGCGGCGGCCAGCTTGCCGGAGATCAGCACCATCGGCACGCCGACGCCGGGCTGGGTGCCGGAGCCGGTGAACACGACGTTGGGCAGTGTCGGATGCATGTTCGACGGCCGGAACGGTCCGGTCTGCGCGAACGTGTGCGCGGCCGCGAACGGGGTGCCGGCGGCCATGCCCTCGTCGGCCCAGTCGGCGGGTGTGACGATCCGCTGGACTTCGACGCCGTCGCGGAACCCGATGTAGCCGCGGTCCTCGAGCACCCGCAGGATCTCGTCGGCGTACCGCTTGCCGAGGCCGCCGCGCCAGTCCATCGGGCCGGCCACGAGGTTGGGCGCGGGCGCCAGCACGTAGTAGGTCTGCTTGCCCTCAGGCGCGTACGCCGGATCGGTGCGCGTGGGGTTGGTCACCAGCAGGGACGGGTCGCTCATCAGCAGACCCTTGCGGATGACCTCGTCGAACGTACCCTTCCAGGCTTTTCCGAAGTGAATGTTGTGGTGGGCGATCTTGGAGTAGGCGCGGTCCGAGCCGATGTGCAGGACCACGCAGGACGGCGAGTAGCGCAGCGGGCGGCGGCGCTTGCCGGGCAGCAGATCCCGGTACGCGATCGGCAGGTCCGGGTTGAGGACGACGACGTCGGCGGGAATGTGCTCGCCACCGGCCGTGACGACGCCGGTAGCCCGGCCGTTCGTGGTGAGCACACGCTCGACGGTGGTGTCGTACCGGATCGTCACGCCGTGCTTCTCGGCCACCGCGGCCATCGCTTTCGGCACCGCGTGCATGCCGCCGACCGGGAAGTACACCCCGGCCACCGAGTCGAGGTACGCGATGACGGCGTAGATGGCGAGCGCGTCGTGCGGCGCGAGTCCGGCGTACATCGCCTGGAACGAGAATATCCGCTGGGTACGCGGGTCCCGGAAGAACTGCTCGATCTTGGGCTGCATGCGCCGGAACGCGCCCATCCCGAGCAGCTTCAGCAGGCCCACGTTCACGAGATCGAGCGGGGTGTCGAGGTTCTTGTCGATGAAGTCGTTGCGTTCCAGCTGCCAGAGCCGCCGGGTGTAGTCGACGAACCGCAGGTAACCGTCGGCCTCCCGGGCGCCGCAGACCCGCGCGATCTCGGCGGCCATCCGGGTGGTGTCGGTGCGGATGTCCAGGGTGGAGCCGTCCGGGTAGTACGCCCGGTATGCCGGGTCGAGCGGCCGCAGCTCCAGCCAGTCCTCAAGTTTCTCGCCGACCGCGGCGAGCGGCTCGGCGATCAGTTCCGGCATGGTCAGCACGGTCGGCCCGGTGTCGAACTCGTAACCGCCGATGGAGAGACGGCCTGCTCGGCCGCCCGGTATCGGTTCGCGTTCGACGACGGTGACCTGCCGGCCGGCCGCGGCCAGATGAAGAGCGCAGGCAAGGCCGCCGAGGCCGGCGCCGACCACGACGACCCGGTCGGTGGGTCCGGTCACTACACGCACGAGGGGAGCTCCAAAGAGAGGGGGGAGAACATCATGCCGGTCGGTGCGTCGCGACGGTTGCCAAGTCGATGAGGGCGGCGCGCGCGTCCGGGTGAATCGGGGCTTCGGAGAGAGCCGCCAAGCCTTCGTCCACCCGGACCCGGATCATCTCCTCGATCCGGCGCGGCGCGCCGGTCTCCGCGATGATCTGCGCGCGCCGCGCTATGTCGCCGCCGGCGAACGCGGCGAGCTGCGCGTCGGTGGACAACCGCCGGGCGAGCATGAGCAGGGTGGTGGGCTTGCCGGTCCGCAGATCGTCCGCGGCCGGCTTGCCGGTGACCGCGGGATCGCCGTAGACGCCGAGCATGTCGTCACGGAGCTGGAAGGCCTCGCCGATGGTGATCCCGTAGACCCGGAACGCCTCGTCGAGCCGCCGGTCGCCGCCGGCCAGCGCGGCGCCGAAGGAGAGCGGCCACTGGATCGTGTAGCTCGCCGTCTTGTGCCGGGCCACGGTCAGCGCCCGCTCCACCGACCACGAGGCGGGGTCGCTCTCGCCGAGAACGTCGAGGTACTGCCCGGCGATCGCCTCGACGCGCATCCGGTCATACCGATCGCGGACCTCCAGCAGGGTGGCGGCGGGCAGCCGGGTGCGGCTCAGCAACTGGTCGGCCCAGACCAGGCAGAGGTCGCCGACCAGGATCGCGGCCGATCCGCCGAAGTGCTCGCCGTGCTGCGAGGCGAAGATCCGATGAGCGGTGGGACGGCCGCGCCGGGTGTCCGACTCGTCCATCAGGTCGTCGTGCACCAGCGCGAACGTGTGCATGAGTTCGAGGGCGCCGAAAGCGGGTAAGACCGGCTCGACCGGCTCGGCGGGGCCGACGACTCCACGCCACCCCCAGTACGCGAACGTCGGCCGCAGCCGTTTGCCGCCGGCCATGACCAGGTCGCGGGCGGTGCGGGCGAAACCGCCGAGCGCCGGGTCGACGGCATCCAGGGCAGCGATCTGAGAAGCGAGGAAGTCGGCGAGGGTGCCCTCGACGGCGCCGATCAGCGCTCGTTGCGAGACCGACTGGCGCGGGATCGCTTCACAGCGACTTCCCTCGAGGGTGTGATTGGCCACGCGGAATACCGTACCCTAACTTTTGAAGTTGCGTCGATTCGTGCGTCGATTTTGCCGGGAGGCCCGGGATGGATACCGATTTGGCGGCTGCCTATGCGCGCTGCCGTAAACTGCATCGAGAGCACGGCCGGACGTACTACCTCGCGACCCGGTTGCTACCGGCATGGAAGCGTCGGCACGTCCACGCTCTATATGGATTCACCCGATATGCGGACGAAATTGTCGATCGCACCGAATCCCGGCCGTCCGCCGAGCGCGCCGCGCTGCTCACCGAGTGGTCCCAGGAGTTCCTGGCCGGGCTGCGCGGGGAGCCGACCGCCGACCCGATCCTGCCCGCGGTGCTGCACACCATCGCGGTCTTCGACCTCGACCTCGAGGACTTCGAGAAGTTCCTGCGCAGCATGGCGATGGACATCACGGTCACGGCGTACCAGACCTACGACGACCTGCTGGATTACATGGAGGGTTCGGCCGCCGTCATCGGCACGATGATGCTGCCGATCCTCGGCTCCTCCGATCCGGCCGCCGCCCGCGAGCCGGCCCGCCAGCTCGGGTTCGCGTTCCAGCTGACGAACTTCATCCGGGACGTCGCCGAGGACCTCGACCGCGGCCGTGTCTATCTGCCCGAGGAGCACCTGGACGAGTTCGGCCTGTCCCGCCGGATCCTGCAGGGCCGGATCGCCACCCCGGCGGTGAAAGCGCTGATCAAGGCGGAGGTGCGCCGGGCCCGGGAGCACTACGCGGCCGCCGCGCCCGGCATCCCGATGCTCGAACCGGCCTCGCAGGCCTGCATGCGCACCGCGTTCCAGCTCTACGGCGGCATCCTCGACGAGGTCGAGGCAGCCGACTACGACGTCTTCGCCCGCCGCGCCACGGTGCCCAACCGCCGGCGGGCCGCCGTCGCGGTCCGCAGCCTGCTCACCCGGCCGGGGACGCCGATCCCGAGCGCGGCCTGATGAACACGGCAGTCGTCCTGTTCACCCGGGACCTGCGCCTGCACGACAACCCGGCGCTCGCCGAGGCATGTGCGCGGGCGGACCGGGTGATCCCGCTCTACGTCCTCGATCCGACGCTGGCCGGGCTCTCCGGCAACCGGTCGCGATTCCTCCACCAGTCGCTGGCCGACCTGCGGGAACAGCTCCGGGAGCGCGGTGGTGACCTGGTCGTCCGCAGCGGTGACCCGGTGGCCGAGACGATCCGGCTGGCCCGCGAGCACGGCGCCGGGACCATCCATCTGGCGGCCGACGTCAGCGGGTACGCCCGCCGCCGGGAACGCCGCCTCACCGACGAGGGCGAACGGCACCGGATCGCGGTCCGGCTCCATCCCGGCGTCACGATCGTGGATCCGGGCGTGCTCCGGCCGGGTGGCGGAGGCGACTGCTACAAGGTCTTCACCCCGTACTTCCGGGTCTGGTCACAGACGCGGTGGCGCGTGGCGGCGCCGGTGCCGCAGCGGGTCACGCTTCCGGACGGCATCGCTGCCGGGCTCCTCCCCGCGATCCCGGACGGCGACTCCCCCCATGCCGCCGAGGGCGGCGAAACCGTCGGCCGGCGCCGGCTCACTGCCTGGCTGAGCCCGATTGACGGGTACGGGATGGACGGGTACCCGGACGTGCACGATGACCTGCCCGGCGACCGGACGAGCAGGCTCAGCCCGTACCTGCGCTGGGGTTGTCTCTCGCCACTGGCCCTCGCCGAGGCAGCCCGGGCGCGCGACGCCGAAGCCTTCGTCCGCCAGCTCTGCTGGCGTGACTTCTACTACCAGGTCGCGCGGGTGTTCCCGAAGCTGTCCACCGAGCCGCTCCGCCCGGGCGGCGACCGGGACTGGCGGTACGACGAGGACGCGCTCGCGCACTGGCAGGACGGGCTCACCGGCGTCCCGGTCGTCGACGCCGGGATGCGCCAGCTGCGCGCCGAGGGCTGGATGCACAACCGGGCCCGCCTGATCACCGCCGCGTTCCTCACTAAACACCTCGGCCTGGACTGGCGGGCCGGCGTCGACTGGTTCTTCCGCTGGCTGCTCGACGGGGACGTGCCGAACAATTCCGGCAACTGGCAGTGGGTGGCCGGCACCGGGAACGACACCCGGCCGCACCGGCGGTTCAATCCGATTCGCCAAGCGCTCCGATTCGATCCTGAAGGCGTGTACGTTCGGCGCTACGTACCCGAGCTCAAAGGCATCGACGGCCCGGCCGTGCACCAGCCATGGCGTCTGCCGGTGCCGGTCCGCCGCACCCTCGACTACCCCGGACCGCTGGAATCGCACCGTGACGAGGCGGTGTGGCTGCGGAATTGAGTCGCCGGTGGTGATGAGTTCCCGCCTGGTTCGCCGGGTGGGTTGAGCGGGGCTCGCCGGAGTTGCGTCCGTCAAAACGTTCACCGGTGGGCCCCGCGACGCTGCCGCCCGGAGTGCTTAGCTGGACCGCATGGGCGAAGCACGGCAAGTAGATGTAGTGGTACTCGGTCTGGGCGTCGGCGGCGAGGAGGTCGCCGGGCGGCTGGCCGCGGCCGGTCTGAACGTGGTCGGCGTCGAGAACAACCTGGTCGGCGGTGAGTGCCCGTACTGGGGTTGCATCCCCACGAAGATCATGGTCCGGGCCGGTTCGGCGCTGGCCGAGGCGCGGCGGATTCCCGGCCTGGCCGGCTCGGCGACTGTCGACCCGGACTGGGCGCCGGTCGCCAAGCGGATCCGCGACGAGGCGACCGACAACTGGAACGACAAGGTCGCCGTGGATCGATTCACCGGCAAGGGCGGCCATTTCGTACGAGGGACAGGCGTCATCACCGGACCGGGGCGGGTCCGGGTCGGTGACCAGGAGTACACCGCCACCCGTGGCATCGTCGTCGCCACCGGCACCGCAGCCGTCATCCCGCCGATCGACGGTCTCGCCGGCACGCCGTACTGGACGAACCGGGACGCCGTGGAAGCCGCCACCCTGCCCGGCTCGCTGCTGATCCTCGGCGGGGGTGCGATCGGCACCGAGTTCGCGCAGGCCTTCGCGCGCTTCGGTGTCCAGGTCACGATCGTCGAGGGCTCCGATCGGATCCTCGCCATGGAGGAGCCGGAGTCGTCCGCCGTGGCCGCGACGGTGCTCGCCGCGGACGGTGTGACGCTCAAGCTCGGCGTCCGAGCCTCCTCGGTCGCGCACTCCGCCGCGGGTTTCGCTGTCACCCTCACCGACGGCTCGACGGTGACCGGGGAGAAACTGCTCGTCGCGACCGGCCGCAAAGCCCGGCTCGGCGAGATCGGCCTGGACCCCGCGGAACGCTTTCTCACCACCGACGAGCGGATGCGCGCCGGCGACAAGCTCTGGGCGGTGGGCGACGTCACCGGCAACGGCGCGTTCACCCACATGGCGATGTACGAGGCGGACATCGCGGTTCGCGACATCCTCGGCCAGGGCGGGCCCGGCGCCGACTACCGCGCCCGGCCGCGCGTCACCTTCCTCGACCCGGAGATCGGCGCGGTCGGCCTCACCGAGAAGCAGGCCCGCGACGCCGGCCTCGACGTGCGGGTCGGGCACGTCCCGCTCTCCGCCACTTCCCGGGGGTTCATCCACGGCCCGGGCAACGAGGGCTTCATCAAGGTGATCGCCGACCACGCCAAGGGTGTGCTCGTCGGCGCGACCACGGCCGGGCCGGCCGGTGGCGAGATGATCGGCGCGCTGTCGGTGGCCGTGCACGCCGCGGTGCCGCTCGACACGCTGCGGAGCACCATCTGGGCGTACCCCACGTTCCACCGCGGCATCGGCTCCGCAATCGAGGCGCTTGGCTGAGTTTGGGGTGTCCCGGCCGGGGAACGCCTTCTGGCATGTTGCGGCAGGCGATCACCCGGCTCGAACAGACCGAAGCACTCGACGGCGTCAGCGACACCATCCAGTCGGCGGTGAGTTCCGCGGTCCGCCCACGCGGACTGCGGGACATCCTGCACGGCACGAAGATGGGGCACCCGCTGCACCCGGCGCTGGTGCAGGTGCCGGTCGGCGCGTTCCTCTCGGCGGCGGTGCTGGATCTGGTGCCGGGCGCCTCCAAGGCGGCCACCACGCTCATCGCGGTGGGGACCGCCGCTGTGCCGCCGGCCGCGATCGCCGGCTGGGTGGACTGGTCGGAGATGACCAAGGATCGGCGGCGGGTCGGGCTCGTCCACGCCGCTACGAACCTGGTCGCGACGGCCCTCTACGCGAGTTCGCTGGTGGCACGGCTCACCGGCCACGCCGCCCGGGGGCGGGCGCTGGCCTATGCCGGACTGTCGGTTGCGGGAGCGGGCGCCTATCTGGGCGGACATCTCGCGTACGCGCAGGGTGCGGGCATCAGCCATGCGGCGCCCGAGGTCGCTCTCGTTCCGGAGGAGTGGACCGCGGTGAGCTCGCTGTCGTCGTTGCCGGACCGGAAGGTCACCGTCCGGAAGGCCGGGGACGTGCCCGTGCTGCTGTACCGGCGCGGGGATCAGGTGTCCGCCCTGATCGAGCGGTGTTCGCACGAGGCGGGACCGCTCGGTGAGGGCGAAGTGATCGGAAGCGGTCCGAACGCGTGCGTGGTGTGCCCCTGGCACGGGAGCACCTTCCAGCTGAGCGACGGACGGGCCGTGCACGGGCCGGCCGGGAACGATCAGCCGGTACTGCCGGTCCGGGTCCGCGAGGGCATGGTCGAGGTCCGCCGACCCTAGATCCGCTATACACCTGCGCTGACCTGCATGAACGCGAGATACTAGGACCCGATTTGGAGAGCGGGAAACCAGCGGGTAATGTTTTCCGAGCCGGCAGGGAAACGGGCGAGCAAGCGGATCGAAACTTTGGATCACGCAGCGGCCGTCCTGCCAAATCCTTCGAATCAGATCTACGGCCTAGCCGTGGGCTGTGCCGGGGGACGTACTGGGCTAGATCGGCACCAACCGGGATTAACCGGTTGACAACGCCAAGAAGGCCTAGTAAAGTAGAGCGAGTGCCCCGGGGGCGGGCCGCGAAAGCGGTTCGAACGATGGTGTGCGGTTGTTCTTTGAGAACTCAACAGGGTGCTTGAAAAGCCAGTGCCAATT
>NZ_JBEZZR010000055.1:0-45418 GCF_040639325.1 Actinoplanes sp. NPDC023936
TCAAGCTGGGGTAGCCGTGCTCGGCTACGGCTGGGGAGGTCGAGCCGTAGCGCAGGCATGTGATCAAGCTGGGGTAGCCGTGCTCGGCTACGGCTCGGCCGGGGCGGGCCACGTCCAGGGCGGCCATGTCCAGAGCGGCCACGTCCGGGGCGGACGACGGGCGGGCCGGACGACGGGCGGGCCGGACGACGGGCGAGCGGGGTGCCGGGCCGGGATTGCCCGCCGGCGCCGGTTTCACGTGATTCCAGGGACTCCGGCCGCGCGTTACCAGGATCGCGCGATGGGTGAGACGGCGGTGGCGGTCACCTGGTGGAGGGGGCGGCGGTGATCTCGCGGGCCAGGGTGACCAACTCGGGCACCGCCGGGTGGCGCGGCGGGTCCGGCCACGCGAGGCTCACCGGGACCGGCGGGGCGTCCGGCACCGGGATGTAGACCACCGCCGGATGGGTGTACATCACCGGAGTCGCCGTGCTGGTCAGCCCGACCGCGCGGCCGGCGATGATGGTGGCCAGCCAGTCGTCGGTGTTGGTGACCTCCACGCTGCCGGCCGGGGCGCTGCCGCTGGGCCACAGGTCGAGCCCGGTGATGCCGGCGACCGTGTTCACCGCGATCGGCTCGGCGGCCAGTTCGGCGAGTGTGAGGTACGGCCGGCCGGCTAGCGGGCTGTCCGACGGCACCGCGGCCAGCCGGCTCTCGGTGAGCAGTGGCAGCACCCGGAAGCCGGGCAGTTCGGCGGGCCCGCGGACGATCGCGGCGTCGACGACGCCCCGGCTCAGGCCGGCGTCGCGTTCGTCGACTCGGAGCAGTTCGAGCGGGGTCCGCGGGTGCTCCTGCTTCCAGCGGCGCAGCAGCGTGGTGGTGTGTACGCCGAGCGCCGACCAGGCGTGCCCGAGTCGCAGCGGCCAGGTGCCGGCGTGGGCCGGGTCGAGCACGTCGTCAACGGCGGCGACAGCGGCTGCCGCGCGGACGCGGAACGCGTGGCCGGCTTCGGTCAGGCGCAGATGGTGGGTGGAGCGGTCGACGAGGCGTACCCGGAGATGGTCTTCCAATTGGCGCAGCGTGCGGGAGAGGGCCGGCTGGGTGACGTGCAGCTCGGCCGCCGCCCGGGTGATGCCTCCGGTCGCGGCGATCGCGAGGAAGGCCCGGAGATGCCGGAGGTCCGCGGTCATCGGGGGCCGGCCTTGCCACGCCGGAGGCCTGCGGTCATCGAGGGCCGGCCGTGCCGTGTCGGCGGAGAACGGTCATAACCTGAGAGCATAACCGCCGGAGAACCGGCATTTCACAATCCGTGCACGTGCTGGAAACGTCACGGTCGTGCGAACGAGAAGCGGTCCCCTCCTGGTGCTGGCCAGCGTGCTGTCGCTGCAGATCGGCGGTGCGGTCGCGGCACGGCTCTTCCCCGCGGCCGGGGTGCACGGCGTGGTGGCGCTGCGCCTGACGATCGCCGCGCTGATCCTGCTGGCGGTGTGCCGGCCACGGGTGCGCGGGTACGGCGTGCGGGACTGGCTGTCGATCGGCGCGTTCGGGGTGGCCCTCGCCGGGCTCAACACGCTCTTCTACCACGCGATCGACCGGATCCCGATGGGTACGGCGGTCACCCTCGAGGTGCTCGGCCCGCTCACCCTCTCGGTGATCACCGCCCGGAATCGGCGGAGCTGGATCTGGGCCGGTCTGGCGCTGGCCGGCGTCGCGCTGCTGGGCCGTTCCGGTTTCGGTCGACTCGACCCGGCCGGGGTCGCTTTCGCGCTCGGCGCGGCGGTCATGTGGGCCGCCTACATCGTGCTCAGCGCTCGCGTCGGCCACCGTTTCCGCAGGGCCGACGGCCTGGCCCTGGCGGTCACCGCCTCCGCCGTGATCATGCTGCCGTCCGGGATCGCCGGGGCCGGGACCACGCTGCTCGACCCGCGCGTCGTGGCGCTCGGCGCGGTGGTGGCGGTGCTCGCGTCGGTGCTGCCCTACACGGGTGAGATGCTGGCGCTGCGCCGGATGCCGACGACCACGTTCGCCGTGCTGATGAGCCTCGGTCCGGCGGCCGCCGCGCTCGCCGGGTTCCTGCTGCTCGGCCAGGACCTCGCCGTGCTCGAATGCCTGGCGATCGCCCTGGTCGTCGCGGCCGGGATGGGCGCGGTCAGAGGAGCGTCGCCCGCGGCCGGGACGGGCACGGTCAGAGGAGCGTCGCGCGGGGCCGGGACGGGAGCGGTCAGAGGAGCGTCGCCCGCGCGCACTCGGTCACGTACGGCAGCTCGTAGGAAGCCCGTCCCAGCAGCTCAGGATGCGTAGCGGTCAGCTGCCGCACCTGCGCCAGCACGGCCGCCCGCTCGTCGGCCGGCAGCAGGATGATCCGGCTGCGGGACGCCACCATGTCCAGCAGCGCGTCGGCGGCGATCGTGTGCGCCCACGCGAACTCGGTCGTCTCCACCGGCCCGAACGGCGGACCCATCCGCGGCTCCCGGCCCTCCTCGGCGCTTCCGATGATCGTCCCCAGGCGGCGCACCCAGTCGGACCGCTCGTCGCGCACGTTCCAGATCAGCCCGAGCCGGCCGCCGGGCGTCAGCACCCGGGCGATCTCCGGCAGCGCCCGCGCCGGATCCACCCAGTGCCAGGCCTGCGCCACCAGCACGACGTCGACCGAGTCGTCCGGCAGCGGGATGCTCTCGGCGCTGCCCAGCAGGGCCGGAACGCCGGGCAGGACACGGCGCAGCTCGGCCAGCATGCCCTCGGACGGATCGACCGCCGTGACGTCGAGGCCACGCCGGCGGATCTGCCGGCTGAGCTTGCCGGTGCCGGCTCCGAGATCCAGGACCCTGTACCCGCCGTCGGAGGAAAGACGTTCGCCGCCGGGCAGGAGCCAATCCAGCGCCTTTTCCGGGTACGGGGGACGACCGCGCTCATAAGCGTCAGCGGCTGTCCCGAACGACCCGGCCCGAGGATCCATCATGTTGATGATCTTATCTGGATCGAGGTGCTGTCCCGGCGTACCCGATGTGCGATCTGGTTTGAAAGCGCCACAAGCCGGGCACGAATCCTCGTGAAGGCACGACCGAGGAGGGTTCCGATGAGCTTCACCGACAAGGTCAAGAACAAGGCCGAAGAGCTGACCGGCAAGGCGAAGCAGGGCGTCGGCGAGGCGACCGACAACGAGCGCCTCTTCGCCGAGGGCCAGGCCCAGGAGTCGGCCGCCCACGCCAAGCAGGCCGGCGAGCACGTCAAGGACGCGGGCCGCGACGTCCGCGACGCCTTCAGCTGACCGTTACACGCTGACTGTTACCCGCTGACTTGTTGCACGCTGACCGTTTCATCGGCGAAGGGCCCGGCGACCGCCGGGCCCTTCGTCATGCCGCCTGCTGCTGCTTGCGCCACCAGTCCTGGCCCGAGCGCGGGAGCGTGTCGATCGGGTCGTAGTAGGCGTACTGCTTCGAGAGGGCCTCGCTGTCCTCGGCCTCGATCGAGGTGCGGTAGTTCTTCGTCCAGTAGGAGATGCCGTGCTCGCGGTCGTAGTCGGCGACCATGTGCACCCAGCGCTTGCCGACGAACGGGACGTCGCAGACGATCCGCGGGGTGGCGTACCCGGGCAGGTAACCCATCAGGTCGTGCTGGAGCTGCTGGGCGTGCCAGACCGGGACCCGCCAGTGCTCCGCGTTGGGGATCATGTCGCACATGTAGAAGTAGTACGGCAGGATCCCGGCCTCGCCCTGCAACCCGAAGCAGAGATCGAGCAGGTCCGGCGCGGTGGCGTTGACGCCGCGCATCAGCACGCCCTGGTTGCGCACGTCGCGCACCCCCACTTCGAGCAGGGTCCGGGTGGCCTTGGCGACCAGCGGGGTCAGCGAGTTCACGTGGTTGACGTGGGTGTGCACGGCCAGGTTGACGCCGCGGCGCTCGGCGGTCACGGCGACCCGGTGCATGCCCTCCACCACGTCGTCCTGCAGCCAGTGCTGGGGCAGGCCCATCAGCGCCTTGGTGGCGAGCCGGATGTCGCGGACCGTCGGCACCGAGAGCAGACCCATCAGGTACGCCTCGAGCTGCTTCCACGGCACGTTGGCGACGTCGCCGCCGGAGACGACCACGTCCCGTACGCCCGGGTGGTTCTTCAGGTAGTCCAGGTGGGCCGCGTAGCGATCGACCGGTTTCTCCAGCAGCCGCAGCTTGCTGACCGTCGGGGTGCTGTTGCCGACCAGGTCCATCCGGGTGCAGTGCCCGCAGTACTGCGGGCAGGTGCTGAGCAGCTCGGCGAGGACCTTCGTCGGGTACCGGTGAGTGAGGCCCTCGGCGACCCACATGTCGTGCTCGTGCAGGGAGTCACGGGTGGCGTGCGGGTGTGACGGCCAGTCGAGCTGGCGGTCGGTGGCGACCGGGAGCATGTAACGGCGCACCGGATCGGCGTAGAACGTGGCGGTGTCCGGCGCCCGGTCCGGGACCATGGTGTTGAGCATCTGCGGCGGCAGCAGCATCGACATGGTGGCGAGGCGCTGCTGGTCGGTCTCCAGGTCGGTGTAGAACGTCTCGTCGAGCAGGCCGCCCATGACGGCGCGCAGCTGCTTCGCGTTCTTCACGCAGTTGACCCGCTGCCACTGGGCGGACGCCCACTGGGCCGGCGTGACGTCGCGCCATCCGGGGAACCGCGTCCAATCCGGCTCGACGAGCTCGCGTCGGCGGTACTCGTAGGGCTGTCCCACTTCCAGCACGGGTCCTCCCAGGCGTCGTCGGCTGGCCCATCACGCTAACGGATAATCTCCGGTGTAGTAACCATGTTGACGGAGGATTTACGGTCAGGCAGGGTTTCGAGACAATTGTTTCATGCGAGGAGGGTGGCGGGCGGTGCGATCCATGGGACCGGGATCTGTCGGACTGGACCGGGTGCTGGAACCGGCCGGCGTGCTGCCCCAGGCGGCCTGGCGGCTGGACGCGTCGCCCGAGATCGGGCCGGACGAGACGCGGATCCGGGTGCGGCGGCTCAACCTCGACGCCGCGAGCTACCGGCAGCTGGCCGAGAAGCACGCCGGTGACGGCGCCGCGATCCGCGCCGAGGTGTGCGAGATCGTCGCGACGCGGGGCAAGATGCACAACCCGGTCACCGGCTCCGGCGGGATGCTGATCGGGGTCGTCGACGAGGTCGGGCCCGCGTCGCCGCTGCCGGTCAAGCCCGGCGACCTGGTCGCCACGCTCGTCTCGCTGACGCTCACCCCGCTGCGGATCACCGACGGGCTGGCCGGCTGGGACGGGCTCAGCGAGCAGGTGCCGGCCGAGGGGACCGCGATCCTGTTCGGCCGCTCGATCGTCGGGGTGCTTCCCGACGACCTGCCGCCGGAGCTGGCGCTCGCCGTCTACGACGTCTGCGGGGCGCCGGCGCTGACCGACCGGGTGATCCGGGGCTATCACCGGCCGGTCCGGGTGGCGGTTCTCGGCGGAGCGGGCAAGAGCGGGTCGCTCACTCTCGCGGCGGCGCGGGCGGCCGGTGCCCGTACCCAGGCAATCGTGGTCTCCGCGCGGGAGCGCGACGCGCTGCGGGCAGCCGGACTCGCCGACGAGGTCGCGATCGCCGACGCGCGGGACCCGGTCGCCGTCGCGGCGGCGGTCGGCGAGCCCGCCGACATCACCGTGGTCTGCGTGGACGTGCCCGGCTGCGAGCACGGCGCGATCCTGTCCACCGCGCCCGGCGGGACCGTGATCTTCTTCTCGATGGCGACCAGCTTCCCGGCGGCCGCGCTCGGCGCCGAAGGGCTCGCCGCGGACGTGACGATGCTGGTCGGGAACGGGTACGTGCCCGGGCACGCGGAGTTCGCGGTCGGATTGCTGCGGCGTGTGCCGGAGGTGCGCGCGCTGTTCGAGGCCCGGATCACGGGAGACTGACCCCCATGACTGAGCTACCCCGCGGCGGAAAACCGATGCCAAACCACGTCAGGACCCCTTCTGTCCGCTACACCAACGGCCGCATCTACTCCGCCGCCGACCCGCGCGCCACCGCGATGCTGGTCCGCGGATCGTCGATCGCGTGGCTCGGCGACACCGCCGACGCGCCCGCCGCCGACCGCACCGTCGACCTGGACGGAGCGCTGATCACCCCGGCGTTCGTGGACGCGCACCTGCACGCCACCGACACCGGCCTGGCGTTCGACGGTCTCGACCTGTCCGGGGTGCGCTCGGCGGGCGAGCTGCTCGACGCGGTGGCGGCGTTCGCGGCGACCCGATCGGCCGACGCGGTGGTGCACGGGCACGGCTGGGACGAGTCGACCTGGGCCGAGCAGACCCCGCCGACCGCCGCCGAGCTGGACCGGGCCGCCGGTGGCCGGCGGGTCTACCTGTCGCAGGCGTCGGTGCACTCGGCGCTGACCTCGTCGTCGCTGCTGCCGGCCGCGGCCGGCGTCGACGGGTACGACGAGTCCGGCTGGGTGCGGGAGCAGGCACACCACGCGGTACGGGCGATCGCGCTCGGCTCGCTCACCGCCGCTCAGCGGACCGCGGCGCAGGCGACCGCCCTGTCCCGGGCAGCCGAGATGGGCATCGCGGCAGTGCACGAGTGCGCCGGGCCCGGCACGTCGAGCGAGGACGACTTCGCCTCGGTGCTCGCGCTCTCCGGGCGGGGACTGCCGAAGGTGTACGGCTACTGGGGTGAGCTGGGCGGCGCGGAGAAGGCCCGCGAGCTGGGAGCGCACGGCGCGGCCGGCGACCTGTACGCGGACGGCGCGTTCGGGTCCCGGACGGCCTCGGTGCGGCACGCCTACCACGACGGCGACCACGGTTGCGGCGAGGCGTTCCTCACCGCCGAGCAGGTTGCCGAGCACCTGCTCGACTGCGTGCGGGTCGGCTTCCAGGGCGGATTCCACGCGATCGGCGACGCGGCGATCGAGACCGTCCTGGACGGGTTCGCGCTCGCCGCCAAGCGGGTCGGCGTCGACCGGCTGCGGGAGGGCCACCACCGCATCGAGCACGTCGAGCTGATCGACAAGGCGATGATCGCCCGGATGGTCGAGTTCGGCGTGATCGCCTCGGTGCAGCCGGTCTTCGACGCGCTGTGGGGCGGGCCGGACCGGATGTACGCCCAGCGCCTCGGCGTCGAGCGAGCCATGGCCACCAACCCGATCGGCGCCATGCACGCGACCGGCGTGACCCTGGCGTTCGGCTCGGACTCGCCGGTCACCGCCCTCGACCCGTGGGCGACGGTGGCCGCCGCGGCCGCCCCGCGCAACCCGGTCTACCGGATGAGCGTGCGGTCCGCGTTCGCGGCCAGCACCCGCGGCGGCTGGCGGGCGGCCGGCATCACCGACCGGGTCGGGGTGCTCGCGCCCGGGCACTCGGCGACGTTCGCGGTCTGGGCGACGCCGGGCGGCGTGCGGGACGGGCTTCCGGCGCTGCTGCCGGACGCCGACGGTGTGGCGCCGCAGCGGCCGGTGTGCCGGCGCACGGTGCTGCACGGCGAGACGATCTTCGAGGAGTGATGAGTGGCCGGGAAACTGGATCTTGACCCGCGCATCGTGGCGCGGGCACGGGCCCTGGCGGCGCGGGCCGGGCAGCCCGTCGTCGACCTGGCGCGATCGCACACCACCGTGTCGGTGGAACGGGCGGTGCTGCGCCTGGCCGGGGTGACCGGCGCCGATCCGGACGGCATCCCCTGGGTGAACCGCCTGGTGGACGCGGTCCGCGCGGACGTCGGCCTGGGTCACGGTGTGGCGGTTCCGGTTTTCCATGCTCTGGCCTCCGCGGGGGCCGGCGATCTCATGACGCTGGCGCAGAAGGCCGCGGCGGGCTCGGTCCGGTTCACCCTCCCGGACCGCAAGGTGGAGCTCACCGCGGCGCGGCGTGCCGCGGCCCGCGCGGCGTGCGCCGGACTCACGATCGTGGACCGGCAGCGGGCCGCCCGGGACCGGATGATCGCCCGGCACGGTGACCCGGCGCGACGGCCCTGGATCTATCTGATCGTCGCCACCGGGGACATCTACGAGGACATCCCGCAGGCGCAGGCGGCGGCGCGCGCGGGCGCCGACGTGATCGCGGTGATCCGCTCGACCGGGCAGTCGCTGCTCGACTACGTGCCGGAGGGCGCCACCCGGGAGGGGTTCGCCGGCACCTACGCCACCCAGGAGAACTTCCGGCTGATGCGGGCGGCGCTGGACGAGACCTCCCGCGAGCTGGGCCGGTACATCCGGCTGACCAACTACGCGTCCGGGCTGTGCATGCCGGAGATGGCCGTGCTCGCCGGCATGGAACGCCTCGACATGATGCTCAACGACTCGATGTACGGGATCCTGTTCCGCGACATCAACCCGATCCGGACCTTCGTCGACCAGCGGTTCTCCCGGCAGGTGCACGCCCGCGCCGGGATCATCATCAACACCGGTGAGGACAACTACCTGACGACGGCGGACGCGGTGGAGGCCGCGCACACCGTCACGGTGTCGCAGCTGCTCAACGAGTTCTTCGCGCACGAGGCAGGGTTGCGGGACTGGCAGCTCGGGCTGGGGCACGCCTTCGAGATAAATCCCGATTTGCCGGACTCGTTCCGGCTGGAGCTGGCGCACGCGCTGCTCGCCCGGGAGCTGTTCCCGGACGCGCCCCTGAAATGGATGCCGCCGACCAAGCACATGACCGGCGACGTCTTCCGCGGCAACCTCCTGGACGGCTTCTTCAACCTGGCCGGCGCGCTCACCGGCCAGGGCATCCTGCTCGTCGGCATGATGACCGAGGCCGTGGTGACGCCCTGGCTCTCCGACCGGGACATCGCGCTGCAGAACGTGCGGTACGTGCTCAACGGGGCCGGCAACCTGCACGAGGACTTCACCCCCGGCGCGTTCATCCGGGGCCGCGCCAACCAGGTCCTGACCGAGGCCATCGAGCTGCTCGAACGCATCGTCGACGACACGCTGCTCGACGCCATCGCGGACGGCACGTTCGGCATCATGAAACGCCCGGCCGACCGCGGCAAGGGCCTCGACGGGGTCGCCCGGCAGGAGGACGGCTACTACAACCCGGTGGCCGAGCTGTTGGAGACCAGGTTTTGAGGTCAGACGGAGGCCATTTTTTGCGATTTACTTGCGAGATGGCCCTCGAAACTTGTCACGGAGGCACCGATGCTCCGTAGCTTCCGTGCCGGCAACCATAAGTCGCTGCGGGACGAGCAGGAGCTCCTGCTTATGCCCAGCTATCAGAAGGACCAGAGCGCCCTGCCGGTCACGGCCGTCTTCGGCGCCAACGCGTCCGGCAAGTCCAACGTCCTGGACGCCCTGGCGTGGATGTGCGGAGCGGTTCGCGAATCCTTCCAGTCCTGGGAGCCCGGCGTACGGGTGCCGCGCGAGCCCTACCGGTTCGATGAGGAGGCGATCGCCGCACCCTCGATCTTCGTAGTCGAGGTTCTGGTCGGCACCGTGCGCTACGTCTATGGCTTCACCGTGTCCGACGACAGGGTGCTCGACGAATGGCTTTTCACCTACCCCAAGGGTCGCAAGAGAGTCATCTTCGAGCGCGAAGGTGAGTCATGGACCTTCGGATCCACCGTGCCGAGAGCTCGATTCGAGGCGGCGCGCGACCTCACCCGGGGCAACGCGTTGTTTCTCAGCGTCGCGGCGCGCTCGGACCTGACCGAGGTTCTGCCGGTCTACCACTGGTTCGCTGACTCGGTGCGATTCGAGAGTCCCCAGGCGCGGCTGCAACCCGACGTTCGGATGGTGGTCAGCCACTTGCGGCGATCGTCGGAGAGCCGCCGGGGGTTCCTGGACCTGGTAAGGCTGGCGGACCTGGGTATCAGGGACATCGAGGTGCACGAGGGACGTCGAGTCGTGCCGAACGCGACCTCCTATGGTTCTGGTTCGGGAACGTTGGTCCTCCCCGACTACGAACTGTTCTTCCGGCAGGGGGCCGGGACGCCGCTGTTGCTGGCGGACCAGTCCCACGGAACGGTGGCATGGCTACGGATTCTCAGTGCGGCGTTGGACAGCCTGGAGACCGGTCGGCTGCTGTGCATCGATGAACTGGATTCCAGCTTGCATCCACGGCTGACGGCTCGGTTGATCGAGCTGTTCCGGCACCCGGAGACGAATCCCCGCGGCGCTCAGCTGGTCTTCACCACCCACGACGCCACTCTGCTCGGCACCAGTTTCGGTGATGACGTCCTGAACCGGGACGAGATCTGGTTCACGGAAAAGGATTCGAGTGGCGCCACCACGTTGTTTCCGCTGACTGACTTCCATCCGCGTAAGGGTGGAAATCTCGAACGTCAATACCTGGGCGGCAGCTACGGCGCGGTTCCCGCGGTCTTCTCCGACACTCTCGTGGATGCGCTGCTGACCAGCGGTGGCGAGGGCAGTGATGAGCCGTCGTGAGAATGCGAGCCGGCGGGGCCGGCCCCGGCGGCCTACCAGGCCCCGGCTTCTGGTGGTCTGCGGTGCGGCCCGCACCGAGGAGCAAGGCCGGCACAGGACGATGCGAGGCGGCACGATGTGCTGCTCGAGATCTCGAACCCGTGTTCCGAGCGAATCATGAAGGAGGCTGCGCCGTGATCGTCCGGCCGTACGGGGACACCACCGGGGACGGGATGGTGCAGCTGTCGTTCACGCTGCCGATCCCGCACGACAAGCGGGCCGAGGGGGCCGCCCTGCAACTCGCCGCCAAGATGGGGATGGACCCGGCCATGCTGGTGCACGCCAAGCCGATGGGGGACGGGTACACGTTCTTCGTCGTCTACGGCAAGGTGAGCCACCTCGTCGACACGGACGCCGTGCAGGTGGTGGAGCGGGACTTCCCGCTGCTCAGCCCGAAGGAAGTGAACGCGGCCATCAAGCGGGGGCTGCGGCGGCCGCTGAACGTGGTGGGCGCGTGCATCGGGACCGACGCGCACACGGTGGGCATCGATGCGATCCTCAACCTGAAGGGGATCGCGGGGGAGAAGGGCCTGGAGTACTACTCCGAGCTCTCCGTGACGAACATGGGCGCGCAGGTCTCCGTACCCGATCTGGTGGAGACCGCCCGGGAGCGCAAGGCGGACGCGGTGCTGGTGTCGCAGGTCGTGACGCAGCGGGATGCGCATCTGCAGAACACCCGGACCATGTCCGCCGCGTTCCGGGAGGCGATGCCGGCCGGCAAGCGGCCGCTGCTGATCGTCGGCGGGCCGCGGTTCGACGAGCTGATGACCGCCGAGCTCGGCGTCGACCGGATCTTCGGCCGGGGCACCACGCCGCGGGAGGTCGCGTCCTATCTGGTCCACGCCGTTCTGGGGAGCCGGAATTGATCACTGTCACGCATCGGCGGTACGTGCCCTACGCGCACGCCCACTACGCCGGGAACCTCGTCGACGGGGCGTACTCGCTCGGCCTGTTCGGCGACGTCGCCACCGAGGTGTGCATCCGCCTCGACGGTGACGAGGGGCTGTTCGCGTCCTACTCCGACGTGCAGTTCAGGGCGCCGGTGCAGGCCGGCGACGTCCTCGAGGTGACCGCGACGGTGGTGCACATGGGCACCCGGTCGCGGCGCGTCGAGTTCACCTCCACTGTCGTCTGCCGGGGGACCGGCGGCTCGTCGGCGCAGGTGCTGGCGGAGCCGATCGTCGCCGTCACCGCGGTGGGGACGGTCGTCGTGCCGGCCAAGCCGTGAGACGTCGGGGCCACGAGGGCCGGGCCCTGAGGGCCGGGCCGTGACGGCCGTCGTCTGCGTGGACGTCGGGTCCACGTACACGAAAGCCGCCTTGATCGACCTCGGCGAAGGGCGGCTGATCCGCCGGGCCGAGGTGCCGACCACCGCGCGATCCGACGTCCTGGAGGGGCTCGATGCCGCCGTCGCCGCCGTGGGCGGCGGCGACGAGCTCCTGGTGTGCTCTTCCGCGGGTGGGGGGCTGAGGCTTGCGGTGATCGGGTACGAGTCACTGGTCACCGCCGAGGCCGGGCACCGCGTGGGACTGTCGGCCGGGGCGCAGGTGGTGCACGTCGCCGCCGGGCCGCTGACCGGGGCGGGCGTGTCAGCGGTGCGCGCGGCCCGCCCGGACGTGGTGCTGCTGGTCGGCGGCACCGACGGCGGTGACGCCGCGACGCTGCTGCACAACGCGCGGCGGCTGGCGAATGCCCGGTTCCGGATTCCGGTCGTGGTGGCCGGCAACGTGGAGGCCCGGCCGGAGGCCGTCGCGCTGCTGGCGGCGCGCGGGGTGCCGGTCACCGGGACCGGCAACGTGCTGCCGAGGATCGGGGTGCTCGACCCGCTGCCGGCCCGGTCGGCGATCCGTGAGGTGTTCCTGCGGCACGTGATCGGCGGGAAACGGCTGTCGAAGGGGCGGCGGTTCGGCTCGCTGGTGCGCTGCGCGACGCCGGACGCGGTGCTGGCCGGGGTGGAGTCGCTCGCCGACCTGACGGGTTACGGGGTTCTGGTCGTCGACGTGGGCGGCGCGACCACTGACGTGTACTCGGCGCTGGTGCCGGACGCGGAGAGCGAGTCCGGGCCGCGCCGGGACGTGGCGGGCACGCTGTGGCGGTCCCGGACCGTCGAGGGCGACCTGGGCGTGGCCGCCGGCGCGGACGGCACCCGGTCGGCGGCCGGCACCGAGAAGCTGGCTCCGCCCGCGGACGACCGTGAGCTGGCGGCCGCGGCGGCGGTGATCGCGTTGCGGCGGCACGCGCGCGGGCACGCGGCGGGCCCGGGGCAGCCGCGTACCGGCGGGCGTGACCTGCGCGACGTGCGCCTGGTCGTGGGTTCCGGGGGAGTGCTGCGCCATGGCGGCGGGGAGCGGGTGCTGGCCGCGGTCCTCGGCGATCTGGCCGGCGGGTGGGCGATGCCGGAACGGGCCCGCACGGTCGTCGACGGGCAATACGTCCTGGCTGCGGCCGGTCTGCTGGCCGCGGACCACCCGACGGCGGCGGCGCGGTTGCTCAGGACGCTGACCGAGCCCTGATCTCAGTCGTCGAACTCCAGCGTGGCCTTGCCGCCGGCGACCGCCGCGTACCAGCTCGGATCGCGGGTCAGCACGTCGACCTCCGCGTCGAGAGCGAGCATCGCCGCGGACGCCCGGTCAGCCGTGCCCACAAGGCCGCGCAGCGCGGCCAGGGCCTGCCAGTCGGCAGGGTCGTCGGAGAGCAGGAAGACGGCACGGTGGGCGACCAGCACGTCGAGGCGGGGCAGCTCCAGCAGGCCGGTGAGATGTGCGGCCTCGATGAGACAGGGCAGGGGAAGGATCACCGCGCCGTTCTCGTCGTCGATCTCGGCGATCAGCTCACCGACGGCGAGGGAACCGCGCGTCCAGGCCAGCGCCGCTGAGGTGTCCAGGACCAGGCGGATGGTGCGGGGCTCGCCTGTCACGCGGCTGTGGGGATCTGTCACGCCGCTGTGGGACGGGACCGGATCCGTGCCAGGAAGGCGGCTCGCTCGGCGTGGTCACGGCGGGCGTCTGCTTCCTGCAGGCGGGCGCGGGCGCGGGCCTTGCCCTCATCGGTGATCGTGATGCCGAGGTCGGCGAGGACCTCGGTCATGCTGCGCTGCTGGCTGGTCTCCTGCTCCATGCCTAGAGGGTAGCCGCAGGCTTTCCCGATGGGGCACCCTCGCACTCGAACGGGTGTGCCAGATGGGCGGAGAGGTAGTGGGCACTCCCGGCCACTTCTAACGTATAGCAGGCACCGGGGCTTGCCGCAAGACCCGGTACGAGGCGCAAAATCGCTGCTCAGAACGTGTGGGTGGCGACGATGGGGAGTCTCGAGAGCGTGCGTACGACGATGTTCGACCTGCCGCGCAAGCTGGCGGCGAAAGCCGACCCGAACCTGATCGCCGAGGACGAGAAGCACTTCGCGGCCATCGCGGAGAGCCTGGAGCGCTCGATCCGCGAGCTCGACGCGCGGCTGGAGGCGGCACGCAGGGCGCCCGCCGGCAAGGGGCGGCAGGCGGTGGACCGGGACGAGGAGGTGCGCCGGCTGACGTCGCGGCTGCGGCTGCTGCGCCGGTACGGCGTGGACCTCTGCCTGGGACGGATGGTCGGTGACGACGGCTCGGAGCCGGTGTACATCGGCCGGCGCGGGCTCACCGACGACAACGGCAACCGGCTGTTGCTCGACTGGCGGTCGCCGGCCGCCGAGCCGTTCTTCGGCGCGACCCACGCCAACCCGATGGGCCTGGTGTTCCGGCGGCGGTACCGCTGGTCGGACGGGCTGATCACCGACTACTGGGACGAGGTGTTCGACGCGGAGGGCTTCGCCGGGCACGCGGCGGCGCTCGACGACCAGTCGGCGTTCCTGGCCAGCCTCGGCGGCGTCCGGACCGCCCGGATGCGCGACGTGCTCGGCACCATCCAGGCCGACCAGGACGCGATCATCCGGGCCACCTCGCGCGGCGCGCTGGTCGTGGACGGCGGGCCGGGTACCGGCAAGACCGTCGTGGCCCTGCACCGCACCGCGTACCTTCTCTACTCCGACCCGCGGCTGGGCAACCGGCGCGGCGGTGTCCTCTTCGTCGGGCCGCACGAGCCGTACCTGGCCTACGTGTCGGACGTGCTGCCCAGCCTCGGTGAGGACGACGTGCAGACGTGCATCCTGCGGGACCTGGTGCCGGAGGGCGCGGCGGCCCGGCCGGAGACCGGCCCGGCGGCGGAGCTCAAGGCGTCGGCGCGGATGGTGCAGGCGGTCGAGGCGGCGGTGCGCTTCTACGAGGAGCCGCCGGCCACCGCGACGATCGACGACGTCCCGGTGACCACCGCGGACTGGGCGGCCGCGTTCGAGTCGATCGAACCGGGCACCCCGCACAACGAGGCCCGCGAGCAGATCTGGGCGGAGCTCGTCGCGATCCTGGCCGACCGGCACGACCTGAGCGCGACGGACCTGCGCCGCAGCCGGGACCTGCGGGCCGCGCTGAACCGGGCGTGGCCGCTGCTGGAGGCGCCCGACCTGATCGCGGACCTCTGGTCGGTCCCCGCCTACCTGCGCCGCTGCGCCCCCTGGCTCGGCGCCGCGGAGATCCGCGCGTTGCGGCGGGAGGACCGGGCGGCGTGGACGGTCGCCGACCTGCCGCTGCTGGACGCCGCCCGGCGACACCTCGGCGACGCCGGGTTCTCCGCGCGGCAGCGCCGGCAGGAGGCCGACGCGGCGGCCGGGCGGCAGCAGATGGACCGGGTGGTCGACGACCTGATCGCCTCGGCCGTGCACGACGACGGCGAGGGCCTGATGACGATGCTGGTCCAGCAGGATCTGCGGGACAACCTGGCGGGCGGCCTGGCCGCGCCGCCGGCGGACGGGCCGGAGCGCCTCGCCGGGCCGTACGCGCACGTCGTGGTCGACGAGGCGCAGGAGCTCACCGACGCGGAGTGGCAGATGCTGCTGCAGCGCTGCCCGTCGCGCAGCTTCACGATCGTGGGGGACCGGGCGCAGGCCCGGCGCCGGTTCACCGAGTCCTGGGAGGACCGGCTGTCCCGCGTCGGTTTCGACCGGGTCACCAGGTCCGCGCTGACCGTCAACTACCGGACGCCGGAGGAGGTGATGGCCGAGGCCGCGCCGGTGATCCGGGCCGTGCTGCCGGACGCCAACGTGCCGGTCTCGATCCGGCGGGGCGGGGTTCCGGTCGTACACGGGAAGGTAGTTGATCTTGAAAGGATTCTGCGGGAGCATCGGGACGGTGTCGCGTGCGTCATCGGCGATCCGGGATTCGCCGAGCGGGACCGGGTGCTGTCGCTCAGCCCGGAGCTCGCCAAGGGCCTGGAGTTCGATCTCGTCGTGCTGATCGACCCCCAGCGATTCGATCCGGTGGACCGCTATGTCGCGATGACCCGGGCGACACAGCGGCTGGTGGTTCTGACCAGCTGATTCGAGCAGCTCCAGGCGAACGGCGGATGACACGCCGACGAATGCGACACGCCGGGAGTCGGGCGACGTGGTTGACAGGCCACCGGTGTCCGGACGTACCGTCTTCAGGTCTTTGTTCACGGCGAGCGGTCATGATCCGTTTCGTTCCTCCGCCCACTGGCCGCAGTCCTCGCTGGGGTCGCGCGTTCAGCCAGGTCCAGGGGGTGGAGGTGCGCGGGGCGGGGCGGGCCCGTCCGCGCTCAGGTGGCTCCTCCGGGGGTTGGGCGATGGCCAGTAGACAACGGCACGACGCGGGCAGCCGGCTCGCGGCGGGCCGGTCCGAAGGTCATCGCACGCTCACCGGACCCACCGGCCGGGGACAGTGACACCAGATGTACTACAGGGGGCGCAGCCAGAGCCGGGCTGCGCCCCCTCCGTCTTCGCTGCTAGTGCCGGTTTAGCGGTAGCCTGCGCAGCGTGGAAATGACGATGCCGCCGCCCGCCCTCGCCTCGCCGGGGCCCGGTGATCCCGCACCCGTGCCGCCCCGGCCGCCGCGTCTGCCGGTCGCCGCGGCGCTGGCGGTGGCCGCGGGCGCGGCGCTGTTGCTGGCGCTGCCGCCCTACGACCTGTGGTGGCTGTCACCGGTCGGGGTCGCGCTGCTGGCGGCGGCGGTGCACCGGCGGCGGCTGCGCGCCGGGTTCGGGCTCGGCTTCCTGACCGGGGTGGCTCTGTTCTACCCGCTGCTCTGGTGGACCAGCTTCCAGGCCGGCTGGCTGCCGTGGGCGCTCCTCGCGACCGCGCAGGCGGTCGTCCTCGGCCTGGTCTGCGGCACTGCCGGGGCGTGGGTCTCGCCGCTCGTGGACCGCCGGCGCTGGACCTGGCCGCTGCTGACCGGCCTGATCTGGACCGCGCAGGAGGCGCTGCGCGACCGCGCGCCCTTCGGCGGGTTCCCCTGGGGGCGCCTGGCTTTCAGCCAGGGCGATTCACCGACATTACGGCTTGCGGCGTACGGCGGAGCGCCGCTCGTCACCTTCGTGGTCGCGGCCGCCGGTGGGGCGCTCGTCGCGCTGTTCTTCTCGCTGAGGACGCGGCGCCTGTCCTGGGGTGCGGCCGGATTCGTCCTGACCGCCGCGGTGCTGCTGGCCGGCCCGGCCGCCCTGCCGCTCAGCCAGCCGTCCGGCCCGACCACCACTGTCGCGATCGTCCAGGGCAACGTGCCGCGCCTCGGGCTCGACTTCAACGCCCAGCGCCGCGCCGTCCTGGACAACCACGTCAACGCCACCCGCCGGCTCGCCGCGGACGTCGCCGCCGGCAAGCAGAAACAGCCCGCCCTGGTGGTCTGGCCGGAGAACTCCAGCGACATCGACCCGCTGCGCAATTCCGACGCCGCCGACGCGATCTCCGCCGCCGCCGACCTGATCAAGGCGCCGATCCTGGTCGGCACCCTGCAGCGCACCGACGACCCGGAGGACATCTACAACGTCGGCATCCTCTGGAACCCGGGCACCGGCCCCGACCTGGCCCAGCAGTACGCGAAACGTCACCCGGTGCCGTTCGCCGAGTACATGCCGCTGCGCCCGATCGCGCGGATGGTCACCGACAAGGTGGACCTGGTTCGCAACATGCTCCCCGGCGACCACCCGGGCGTGATCGACGCCGGCGCGGTGACCGTCGGCGACGTGATCTGCTTCGAAGTGGCGTACGACGGGATCGTGCGCGACACCGTCACCGGCGGGGCGCAGCTGCTCGCCGTGCAGACGAACAACGCCACCTTCAACGAGGCCGAAGCGTTGCAACAACTGGCGATGGTGCGGCTGCGCGCCGTCGAGCACGGCCGGGAGGCTCTGATGGTCTCCACCGTCGGCGTTTCCGGTTTCGTCGACGGCGCGGGCGGCGTCCACGGGGCGACCGGGTTCAACACCGAGGCGGTGGTGGTGCGTGACATCGCCACGGACGGACCGCGTACGCTGGCGACTCGTTCGGGCAACTGGCCCGAGGTGGTGGCCGTCGCACTGATGGTCGCTGCCCTCGCCGGCGTGCTGCCCCTGCGTCGCCGGCGTGCGAATATCGGCAATGACGGCGAGATTGACTCGGAGGAACGGTGAGCGAGTACCCCGGCGTGGGACGAGTCCTCGTGATCATCCCGACGTACAACGAGGCGGACAACGTACGGGTGATCACCGAACGGGTGCGTAAGGCGGTGCCAGAGGTCGACATCCTCATCGCCGACGACAACTCACCGGACGGCACCGGCGCGATAGCCGACGAGATCGCCCTCGCCGACGATCAGATCTCCGTCCTGCACCGGGCCGGCAAGGAAGGCCTCGGCGCGGCCTACAAGGCCGGCTTCGCGTGGGCCGAGGACAAGGGGTACGACGCGGTCGTCGAGATGGACGCGGACGGCTCGCACGCCCCCGAGGAGCTGCACCTGCTGCTCGACGCGCTCGGCGACCACGACGTGGTGCTCGGGACCCGGTACATCCCCGGCGGCAGCGTGCACAACTGGCCGATCCACCGGCTGCTGCTCTCCCGTGGCGGCAACATCTACATCCGGATGGCGCTCGGCATGCCGTTCAAGGACGCGACGGGCGGCTACCGGGCGTACCGGATCGGCGTCCTCGACAAGATCGACGTCGGCACCATCGCGTCGACCGGGTACTCGTTCCAGGTCGAGATGGCGTGGCGGTCGCACCGGCAGGGCTTCCGCATGATCGAAGTGCCGATCACGTTCACCGAACGCGAACACGGCGTCAGCAAGATGAGCGGCAACATCTTCAAGGAACAGCTGCTCAGGGTCACGCTCTGGGGCGCACAGGCGCGCACCGAAAGCCTGCGCAACCTCATCAACCGCAAACCTCGACAGGGGTCGACCTGGCCGTGAGGTGTCATGCTTGACCCGGGCCCGTTCCGCGGGCCCGGTGACACCGGAGGTCGAAGAATGCGCCGAAACAGGCTGGCTTACGTTCCACTCGCACTGCCGCTGTGGGCGCTCGCCGAAATCCTGGTGTTCGTGGCGGTCTCCCACGCGATCGGCGCCGGCTGGGCGATCCTGCTGCTCGCCGCGTTCACCCTCGCCGGTTTCGCGCTGCTGCGCCGCGAGGGCATCAAGGGGTGGCGGGCCTTCCAGGAAGCGGCGCAGGCGAACCGTCCGCCCGGCGCCGAGGTGGCGAACTCCCTGGCCGGGCTCGGTGGTGCGCTGCTGCTGACCCTGCCCGGCTTCCTCAGCGGCGTGATCGGGTTGTTCCTGCTCCTGCCGCCCGGGCGGATGCTGGCGCGGCGGGGCATCGAGCGGTTCGCTGAGCGTAGTTTGGGCGGGGCGGCCACCAGCGATCTGTTCGGGCCGCGCAAGGTGCGGGTGCACTCGGGGGCGCCGGTGACCGTGGTGGTCGTGGACGAGGAGCAGTCGGGCCCGGGCCGGACGCCGCCGCCGGCCATCGAGGGCGAGATCATCCGCTAGAGCGCCCGCGCTCCGTTCGTGGGGCGTCGCTTTTCTGGCCGCGCTTGGTTCTCGGTGCGGGGCGCGTGGGCTTCTGCCTGCGTGGCGCGCGGGCTTCTGCGTGCGTGGCGCGCGGGCGTCTGCCGGCCTCGTCGAGCTGCGGTGTGCTGATCGTTGCCGCCCGTGGTGGCTGATGCTCCGATCCCGTTCCTAGATCTTGGCCCGACCGCCGACCGCCGACCGCTCCCGACCGCGCCGACCGCTCCGGACGGCGCGGTCGGCGAGCCGTAGCTGAGGCATGTCATCCGGCGGTTCAACCTGCGTCAGCTACGGCCGGGCAGCGCCAGCCGTAGCGGGCGCAGGTAAAACGGGCCGGGAACGTGCGTGGGCTACGGCTCGCGTCTCCGGGCCGTAGCTGAGACAGGTTGAGGGCGCTCGTTAGCTGTTGGAGCTACGGCTCGGTTCGGCGGGCCGTAGCGGAGACAGGTTAGAGGGCGGTCATTACCTGGTGGAGCTACGGCTGGGCTCGGGGACGGCCGAATCTGGGAGGGCGGGGCCGCTTTGCCGCTGCGGAGTCACGGTGGTCGATCACTCGAGAGGGTGCTTTCGGCCAGGTCGGCGGGCGGCTTGGGCTACGCGGGTGTGTAGCCGGCGGGTAGTCCCCGTAGTCCGCGTGGTGCAGCAGCAGCAGCAGCAGCGTCGGCGTCGGCGTCGGCTGTGCGGTCTGGCGGAGTTTGTGCGCTCTGGTAGCCGGACGCGCACAAGATCGCGGCGCTGCGAGCGCGTTCATGCGACATGTGGCCGGTCGGCGCGGCGGTGGTGTTGCGGCATGGAGGCGGCCGCCGGCGCGGTGGCGGCCAGTCGTGTGGTGACATGGTGGCGGCCGGGCGCGTCTTGGCGTCGTGGCGGGCAGTCGCGTGGTGGTGAGGCGGCGGCCGGTCGTGCGGTGGCGGGCGGCCTGCGGGCGGGCCTGCGAGCGGGCGGGCGGCCTGCGGGCGGGCGGCCTGCGGGCGGTGGGCCTGCTGGCGGGGCGGTGCGCATACGCCGGAGGGCCACCCGTGATCGGGTGGCCCTCCGGCTAGTGCTGCTGTGACTAGCGGCCGCGGCGGGTGCGGACTTCCTGGAGCCGCTCGTTGAGGATGTCCTCGAGCTCGGCGATCGAACGCCGCTCGAGCAGCATGTCCCAGTGGGTGCGCGGCGGCTTGGCCTTCTTCTGCTCCGGCTCGCTGCCGTCGATCAGCCGGGCGACACTGCCGTCGAACTTGCACTCCCAGGTGGTGGGCACCTCGGCGTCGACGGCGAACGGGACCTCGAACTGGTGACCCTTGAGGCACAGGTACTCGCGGGTCTGTCGGGGCGCCAGCTCGGTGTTACGGTCGGACTCGTAGCTGACTGCGCCAAGACGGCTGCCGCGCAGCATGCGTTCGCCCATGATCGGCTTTCCCCTCGCTCGTGGTGCTGCTCTCGTTCGTGTAACGAAAGCGACGGCCGCGGGATTCCTCCATTCGGGCATGAAGGAATATCGGCTGCCGCCGGACACCGCCTGTATCGGCGGTGTTAACGCTATGAGCGTAACCGCCCTCAGCCCTTACCCGGCAAATCGAACCCGCGTTCCCGTGGATCTTGATCCGCTTTGCGGCAATTTGCGCCAAGTGCGGGTAGTGCGATGTCGGTCACTCCGTCGCGTTCATCAGCAATTTACTTGCTCCATGGTCACCATCCGGTGCCCCCACGGTAGCGATCTGGTAGTCAATGCCGGTCCGCTTTCGACCATTGACAACCGCTCTGTGCCCGCTTGGCGGTGAGATATCTCGCCCTCACACTTTCTGCGGCGGCACAACCGGCGGCACAACCGGCGACCCCACCTGCGACCCCACCCCCGGACGCGCCGCACCGAGCGCCGCCAGCGCCGACGCGAGATCACTGACCTGCGACGTCAGCTGCGCCACCCGCTCCTGCGCGGCATCCGCCTCCGCGCGGGCCGACGCCAGCCTGCGTTCCAGCTCGGCACGTTCGCGCGCCGCGCGCTCCGCGGTCCGTTCCAGGTCTTCCGTGGTACGGGCCAGCCGGTCCCGCTCAGCTACCACTCCCGCCAATTCCGCGTGCACGGCCGTCTCGCGCGCAAGGGCATCGCGAGCCGCAACCTCGAACCCGTCCCGGTCCCGCTCCGCCGCCACGGCCAGGGCGACCGCCTGCTCGGCCCTCGCGACCGCCTGCTCGGCGTCGGCCCGCGCCCGAGTGGTCTCCTCCTGTGCTCGCGTTGCCGAGGACCGGGCAGCCGTGACATCCTCTTCCGCGCGGCGGGCGGCCGCTTCGGCCGTACGGCGGAAATCGGACGCGTCCTTGAGGGCGGCAGCCAGGTCTCGCTCCGCGGCGTCGCGGTGTTTCCGGACGTCGGCCAGTTCCTGCACGGCGGCGTCCCGCTCCGCCTCGGCCCGCTCCCGCAGCGCCGCCGCCCCGGTCGCCGTGCGCACCGCCTCGTCGCGCGCCGCGGCCGCCTCCTGGGCGCGCCGGCCGGCCTCCTCCGCCGACCGCTGTGCCTCCGCGGCGCGCTGCAGCGCCTCGTCCCGCTCCGCCGTCGCCGCCATCGCGATCCGCTGCGCCGCGGCGGTCGCCGCCGCGGCCTGCTCGGCGTCCCGGCGCGCGTCGTCGCGTTCCGCGTGCGCGGCCGCCACCTGACGGGACGTCTCCGCGCGCACCTCGGCGACCTGGCGCTCCACACCGGCCGGCGACATCTCCGAGTGCAGTGCCTCGGTGAGCGTGCCGACCAGGGTGTCGAGGCGGTCGACGACCTCCCACGTGCGGGCCACCGAACCGGCCAGACCGGGGGAGGAACGGTGGCGCATCCGCACGTTGCGGGACGCGCGCTGGCACTCGCCGTCGTTGTCACGGCAGTACCGGAACGGGCGGCCGGCGGAGGCGCGCTGCGGCACCGGGCGGCCGCAGTGCGCGCAGGGGCGGGTTTCGGTTTCGGCGTCAGGCGCAGTCATAGCGGCCTAAGCCTAAGAGGGGAAGTGGATGTTGCCGGCGAGCCGCGCCGGGGGTCGGCGGGAGCGCGGGGAACGCGCCAGGTAGCCGTGCGGGTAGGGCAGCGGCTTGTCGCTCGCCGCCCTCCCAGCGGGTGTCCGGCGGCGCCTGCGTCATGCCGCGGCGGTACTTGCCGGTCAGCCAGCCGCCGCGCAGCGGAGACCAGGGGAGGATGCCGGCGCCCTCGATCCGGCAGACCGGGACGAGTCCGAGCTCGACGTCGCGGTCGATCAGGTTGTCGAGGGGCTTCCCGGCGGGCCGGGCCCCCCCGCGCCGTGCGCGGCGGGCCGGACGGCTCAGACCTTCTGCGTCTCGGTGGTCGACGGGTGCAGCTCGGTGGTCGTGTCGGTGACGAAACGGCCGGTCTTCGCGCTGCGGTTGACCTCGTGCTCGCCGCCGCCGGAGGCGCCGCCGACCTTCTCGGTGGTCGTGCTCTCCGGTGAACGCTTGGCGGTGCTCTCCTTGACGAAGCGGCCGGTCTTCGCGCTGCGGTTCACTTCGTGCTCGTTGCCTGCCATGGGGAGGTTCTCCTTCGTCAATAGGGGATTTGCTCTATCTGCCCCCCTGCGCCGATGCGAAACCCGCGGCGTAGACGCGTACCTCCTGGGTGCCGTCGTGGTACCAGGAGTCCTTCTCGTAGCGCAGGCCGATCTTCTCCGCCACCCGCTGCGAAGCGACGTTGGCCGGGTCGATGATGGCGATCAGACGACGGACGCCGATGCTCCGCACGGCGTGGTCCCGGCAGGCGCCGGCCGCCTCGGTGGCGTATCCCCGGCCCTGCAGCCCGGAACGCACGTGATAGCCGACCTCCACCTCCCGGACGCCGTCGATCTCCTGCATCGTCAGGCCGCAGTCACCGACGAACGCGCCCGAGTCGCGGTCGCGGATGGTCCAGAGGCCGAACCCGTCCTCGCGGTAACGGGTCCGGTTCCGCTCGATCCAGGCGAGCGACTCGGCCCGGGACTTCGGGTGCGGGTAGAAGCGCATGATCTCCGGGTCGCCGAGGAGGGCGGCCATGTCGTCCAGGTCGGCGGCGGTCATCTCGGCGAAGGCGAGCCGCCCGGTGGGATGCGGTGCGGTGGACATGGCGTGAGGCTAGCGGCCGAAAATGTGATCGCTAACAACCGGGGCCCGGCTGCGCGGATCGCGTACCGCCGATGTCATAGGTTTGAGGGCGGTATGCGTAGACACCGTTCGAGCCTCGGCACCCTCCTCCACCACGTTCACGTGAGCGGGCCACTGTCCCGCGCCGCGCTCGCCGAGCGGATGGGCGTCAACCGCAGCACGATTCTCGGGCTCACCGCGGAACTCGCGGCCGCGGGCCTGGTGCGCGAGGAGCCACCATTGGGTACGACCGGAGCGGGCCGGCCGTCGTTCGTGGTGCTGCCGGAGTCCCGGCGGTTCTGGGTGCTCGCGTTCGACGTGGCGGTGGACCGGCTGACCGCGGCCCGGGTCGGCCTCGGCGGCCTGGTTCTGGACCGGCGGGAGGTCACCCGCTCGCGGGCCGGCGCCGACCTCGACACGGTGGTGCGTGAGCTGGCCGCGATGGGCCGGCAGCTGGTCGCCGCGGCCCCGGCGGGCTCGGTGGCCGCCGGTGTCGGCGCGGCCTACTGCGGGATGATCCGCCCCGGCGACGGCATGGTCCGGTACGGGCCGGAGATGGGCTGGGTCGACCAGGCGTTCGGCACCGAGCTGGAGCGCGCGCTCGGTCTCGGCCTGCCGGTGGCGGTCGGCAACGAGGCGCACCTGGGCGCCCTGGCCGAGTACGCGCGGGGCGCCGGCGTCGGCTCGCCCGATCTGGTCTACCTGCACGGCGACGTCGGGGTGGGCGGCGGCATCCTGGTCGGCGGCAAGCTGCTCGGCGGCGAGAGCGGGTACGGCGCCGAGGTCGGCCACATGCTGGTCAACCCGGTCGGCGGGCGGCCGTGCCTGTGCGGTTCGGCCGGCTGCCTGGAGGCGGAGACCGGGGAGCACGCGATCCTCGCCGCGGCCGGGCGCCCGGAGCTGTCCGGCCGGGAGGCGGTGCGCGCGGTGATCCGGGACGCGGAGGCCGGTCATCTCGCCGAGGCCGCGGCGATGGCCGGGATCGGGGACTGGCTGGGCATCGGCGTCGCCAACCTGATCAACCTGTTCAACCCGGGTGTGGTGATCTTCGGCGGTGTGCTGCGGGAGGTGTACGAGGTGGCCGCCCCGGAGGTGGCGGCCCGGATCGCGCAGCACGCCATGCCGGTGTCGCGGGAGCGGGCGAAGCTGCGGCTCTCCGGCCTGGCGGACGACGCGACGCTGCTGGGCGCGGCGGATCGCGGGTTCGTGGCGCTGCTCGCCAACCCGCTACAGAATGACTTTTCGGCATAAAGGCAGATAAATCGGGCGAATCGTGACTACGGTCCGGGCGGGTGCTGATCAAGGCGACCCGGACAGGAGACACGAATGCTCAAGCCACGCCGGGCTTTCGCCGCCGGCGCCGCCCTGCTGATGGCGCTGACGGCCGGCTGCGGGGACGACGACGAGAGCACGACCACCACCGAGACCCCGGCCGCCTCCGCCGCGGCCAGCGCCGGCACCACGACCGGCGGCACCGAGGACGTCCTCAACGCCACCACGGCGTTCCTGGCGCTGCTCGACGACACCCAGAAGACCAGCGTTCAGAGCGAGCGCACCACCGACAACCTGGCGAAGTGGTCCAATCTGCCGGACCAGCTCTTCGAGCGGGCCGGCCTGCGGATGGACGCGCTCTCCACCGCGCAGCAGGCGGCGGTGCTCAAGATCCTCCAGGCGGCGCTGAGCTCGGACGGGTACGCGCAGGTCACCGGGATCACGACCGGGGACGGCGTGCTCAAGGCGTCCGGCGGGCAGGACCTCGACTTCGGCGCCGACCACTACTGGATCCGGATCCTCGGGACACCGTCCGAATCGGAGATCTGGACCATCCAGTACGGCGGGCACCACCTGGCCGTCAACATCACGCTGAAGGGCGACGAGATGACGCTCGCGCCGACGCTCTGGGGCGCGCAACCGGCGTCGTACACCACCTCGGGCACCACCGTGGAACCGCTCAAGGGGGAGACCGACGAGGCGTTCGCGGTGATGGACGCGCTCGACGACGAGCAGCAGGAGGCCGCGCAACTGGACACCGCGATCACCGAGATCGTGCTCGGCGCGCAGCAGGACGGCAAGACGCTGGCCGAGGAGGGCGTGCAGGTCTCCACCTTCAGCGAGGAGCAGAAGGAGCTGCTCATGACGCTGATCACCGAGTGGCTCAGCACGCTCACCCCGGCGCAGGCCCAGTCCAAGATCGAAGAGGCCGAGGACAACCTGGACGAGACCTGGTTCGCCTGGTCCGGCAAGACCACTGTCGGTGAGCCCGTCTACTACCGGGTGCAGGGACCGTCACTGATCATCGAGTTCGCCCACCAGCAGGGCCAGGGCGCGAACGCCGGCGGCATCACCCACATCCACTCGATCTATCGCGAGCCGGACAACGACTACGGGGCCGAACTCAGTTGATCACGAAGATCGGCGCTCTCTGTCTGGCGCTCCTGGCGGCGCTGCCCGCGACCCCGGCCGAGGCGCACGCGCTCGACGAGGTGATCCAGCAGGTCTACCTCACACCCGCGGCGACCACCCTGGACGTGCAGATCGACATCGGGGCGGGCGCGCTCGTCGCGCCGGGCTTCGCCCGCTCGCTCGACACCGACGGCGACCGCCGGCTGAGTCCCGCCGAGACCTCCGCCCATGACGTACGGGTGAAGTCGGCGCTCGCCCTGGCCACCGACGGCGCCCCGGCCGGCTTCACGGTGACCGGTTCGGCGTACCCGGAGTACGACCTGCTGGCCGCCGGCGGTGGCGTGATCACGGTGCGGGCCACGGCGCCGCTGCCCGCGTCCGCCGGGGCGTTCGCGGTGACCGACGGTTACATCACCGAGCAGAAGACCCGGATCCAGATGAGCGTGCTGGTCGCCAAGGGCGCGGGGCGCGCGGCCGGTTCGATCCGGCGCGGCCACGAGGGGCGCGCGATCGCCGTCGGCCTCGTCGCCGCCGCGGCGGCCCCGGCTTCCGGCTCCGCTCCACCACCCAGCGAGGGTACGGGGGGAACGATGCTCGCCGCGCTCCGGGAACCGGTCGCCTCGCCGTGGGCGCTGGCTCTGCTGATCGCGGTGTGTGCCCTGCTCGGCGCCCTGCACGCGCTCACGCCGGGACACGGCAAGGCGATGCTCGCGGCCTATCTGGTGGGTTCGCGGGGCACGCCCCGGCAGGCCGTCGCGCTCGGTGCGACGGTGACCGTGACGCACACCGGGTCGGTGCTGCTGCTCGGGGCGGCGGTGCTGGCGGCCGGGCACTACGTGATGCCGGAACTGCTGGTGCCGGGGCTGAAAGTGGTCACCGGGGTGGTGGTGCTGGCTCTCGGGCTGCGGGTTCTGCGGCGGCGGCTGCGGGGGGAGGCGCGCGGGCATTCCCACGGTCATTCCTCCGGGGGCTCGCCGGGGGACGGGCACGGGGACGCCGGCGAGCAGACGCTTGCGCTTCCTGTCGCCGAGGGCGGCAGGGACGGGGAGACACCGTCGCCTTCGCACGGGACGCGTAGCCCGTACCTGGTGAAGGAGCGTGAGAGGACCGCCCCGGTCTCGCCCGGGAGCCGCCGGGAGATCGCCGTGATGGGCGCGGCGGGCGGGTTGATCCCCTGTCCGGAGGCGCTCGGCGTGCTGATCCTCGCGGTAGGGCTGCACCGGACCGCGCTGGGGCTCGCGATGATCGTCGCGTTCAGTGCCGGGCTGGGTGCGGTGCTGGTGGGTCTGGGACTGATTCTGGTCACCGCCCGGGACCGGTTCACCGATGTCCGGCCGGGTCCGCTGCTGCGGCGGCTACCGGTAGTGTCGGCGGCTGTCGTCGTGCTGCTCGGCATGGCGATGACCGTGAGCGGCGTGGCCGACGCGATCTGATTCTGATCTGTTTCTGACGGTTCTCATCTGTTCTGACGGTTTCTAGTTGTGAGGTCCCGCCGTGAAGGTGCGTGAAGAGCTTGTCGAGGTGCCGTCGTCCGATGGCCCGATCCGGACCGCGGTGATCGCGCCGGTCGGTGACGGCACGTGGCCGGGATTGCTCCTGTACACCGACATCTTCCAGCTGACCGAGTCGACGCTGCGGACCGCGCGGCGGCTCGCGGCGGCCGGGTTCGTCGTGGTGGTGCCGGAGATCTACCCGCACGGTCCGCTCGCCGGGGTCGCCCTGGAGTTCGACGACGCCGGCAAGAAGGCCGGCCTGGACGGCGCCGCGGCCACGACGACCGCGGCGTTCGACGCCGACCGGCAGGCGCTGCTCGACTGGATGGACGCGCGTGACGACATCACGGCGCTGTTCGTGACCGGGTTCTGCCTCGGCGGGCACCTGGCGTTCCGGGCCGCTTTCGATCAGCGGGTGGCGGCGACCGTGTGCTTCTACCCGACGGGTCTGCAGAACGGCGCGCTCGGCGCCGACGTGGCCGACTCGCTGTCCCGGGCCGCCGAGATCCGCGGCCGGCTGCTGATCGTTTTCGGTTCGTCGGACCCGCACGTGCCGGCCGACGCCCGGCTGCGGATCGTCTCCGAGCTCTACGCGGCCGGCCTGGACGATGTGGAACTGCACGTCTATCGGGGTGGCGAGCACGCGTTCATGCGGGACGTCGGGCCGCGGCACGACCCGGCGCTGACCGATCTGGCCCTCGCCGAGGCGGTGTCGTTCTTCACCGGGCGTAGTTAGGCCGGCTTCCGGAGGGGACAGGGCGTAGTCAGGGCACCTTGCAGACGCGCCGGAGCATGGTGTCCAGCGCCGTCTTGTCGTCCTCGTCGACCGGAACCGTGCCGGCCAGCGGCTCCCGGCCGTCCAGGGCGACGTGCACCGGGAACTCGAACGGCTTCTTCACCTCGGCGAAGGCGTGCGGGTCGCAGCGCAGCGGGGTGACGACGATCGGGATCGCGGCGGCCGGTCTCGCGGCGGTGACCTCGGCCGTGCCACCCTCCGGGAAGGCGAGCCGGTAGAGGACGTTGCCGTCGAGCTCGGTGATCCGGACGGTTCCGGTGGCGTCGCCGGTGCGGGTGATGTCGAGGCTGCCCCGGACACCATCGGGGCCGAGGTCCTGCCACGCGCCGAAGGCCAGCGTCACGCTCTCCCGGACCGTCTCCGCCGCGCAGTCGGCGGCGAGCAGCTTGTCGAGCAGCGGGTTCGGGTGCGGCAGGTCGAGCGTCACCTGCTGCCACTCCGTGGCGCCCTCCGGCCGGGCGGTGACCGTCACCCGGGACGCGGCGGCCTCGGCCGGGGCGCAGCCGCCGGCGCCGAACGGCACCGGCACGTCGACGCGGAGCCCGCCGACCGGCAGCAGCGCGTCGGTGCCCACCCCGGACTCGCCCTCGAACGAGGGGAGATCCGGCGCGACGTGGCTGACCCGCACCGGCGTGGTCCCGTTGTTGCGCAGGGCGATCGCCAGCTGCCGGTTGACCTCGTGGACACGCCACTGCTCGGCGGTGACGCTGATGTTCAGGGGCTGGTCAGTCGTCTCGCCGGCCGGAGTCCCGGTGCACCCGGCCAGCAGGAGACTGATCACCAGGAGGGACAGCGGCCGCATCCCCGGGACTGTAGCCGGGACTCTCCACGCGGCGCAGTCCGCGAACGGCCGGAATCAGCAGCAGCGTCACGCAGCCCAGCACACCGACGACCACGGAGACGCCGAGCACCCGTTCCGGCCCGGCCACCCCGGCCACCGGGCCGGCCAGGGCCTGACCGATCGGCAGGCTGCCGTTCGAGCCGAGGACCTCGTAGGACGTGACCCGGTTCAGCGTGTTCAGCGGGACCTGGGTCTGCACACTGGTCTGCCACTGGACCGACCAGAACGCCCACACGGACCCGTTGACCGCGGCGGCCGCCAGGAGCATCGGCAGTGTGGCATGCAGCGCGATGGCGAGGGGCAGCAGCACGAAACCGAACATCGCGACAGCGCCGGCCGCCAGCGGCCGGCGCGGCGGGAACCGCAGCGCGACCAGGCCGCCGACGATGGTTCCGGCGCCGATGGCGGACTGCGTCCAGCCGTACGCGGGCGCCCCGAGCTCATCGCTGACCAGCACCGAGCCGAGCGGGATGAGCGGGCCGAAGAGGAAGACGCCGAAGACGATCCAGACTCCGATGACGCTCCACAGCCAGGTGCGGGACCGGAACTCCTGCCAGCCGTCGCGCAGATCCCGCAGCGGTGACGTGCCGGTATTCTTGATCTTCGCGATCCGCAGGCTCATCAGGCAGCCCGCGCTGATCGCGAACGTGGCGGCGTCGACCGCGTACACCGGCCCGGCCCCGAAGAGCGCGAACAGGATGCCGGCCGCCGCCGGCCCGAGCAGCTCGGCGACAGCGCTCGCCGTCCTGATCGTGGCGTTCGCCCGGTGCGGATCGGTCGCCACCTGCGGCACGATCCCGTTCACCCCGGGCTGGTACATCGCGGCGGCCATGCCGCTGATCGCGGAGCAGGCGACCAGCAGCCACAGGGCGGGCGTGCCGGTGAAGAACGCGACGGCCACGACGGCCTGGGCGACCGTCCGCACGATGTCGGCGGTCAGCATCAGCGGGCGGGCCCCGATCCGGTCCGCGAACACCCCGCCGAACAGGATGACGCCGAGGAACGGCACCATCCAGGCGGCGAGCACGACGCCGACGCCGGTGGCCCCGTAGAACTGCCCCACGGCGAGCGCGGCCGCCACGGTCAGCATCGCGTCCCCGAAGACCGAGACCGTCCGGGCAACGAAGTACCGGATGAAGTCGGCGGTCCACAACATTCCCCGATTTTGCCAGTACCGGAAAGAATCTTTACAGCCGAGTCGGGTCTTGGCTGGTCCACTCGGTGCCGGCATCGCCGCTCGTGCGTTCCGGGAATCGGGGGTGACGGGGCGGTGTCACGGTCGGTCACCGGCATCGGTGTCGCGCTTCGGCTTCGCGTCATTCTGTGGGGCGCGGGGCGTCCGCGACTTTCCGCGAAGCGCAACGTTCCCCTCGGATGGCGGCACGCCGCTTGAAGAAAGGGCGCGCCTCCGTGTCCTCGCCGGCTCGGCGGGGCCGGGAGCCGGCGAGGACACGGGCAGGGGAGCCGGCGAGGACTCGGACCGGGGGGAGCCGGCGAGGACTCGGGCCGGAGGACGCCTAGTCGAGCGCGCCCTTGATCTTGTTGACCACGTTCGCGACGCCCTGCGCGTGTGCGCCGGCCCCGGTGCCGGGCTTGCCCTTGCCCATCGAGCCGTCGTAGGTCACGAAGAGCTTCGGGTCGGGCGCCGGGCCGAGCGGCTTGTCGTCGGTCAGGGGCTGCGCGTCCGGCACGTACACGATCTCGTCCTTGCCGTTGAGGGTCGGGCCCTGCGCCCAGCGGCCCTCGCCGGCCTGGCTCTCCGGGTCGAAGCTGTAGAACGTGTGGTTCGCCTCGGGGTGCTCGAACTCGGCGTTGGAGTCCTCGATGCCGTTCTCGGTGAAGCCGTCGGCGATCAGCTGCTCGATGCCGAGCAGCCACTGCTGCTGGTGGTAGGTGTCGCGGGCCAGGTTGAACTGCAGCATGTCCTTGACGCCACGGTCGTCGGTCATGTTGTAGACCCGGCTGGTCATCAGGCGGCTCTGCGCCTCGGCGGCCACGTTGGACCGGAAGTCGGAGAGCAGGTTGCCGCTGGCGATGATGTATCCGGCGTTCCACGGCACACCGGCGGAGTCCCGCGGCAGGGCGCCGCCGCCGGTGACGATGGCGTGCTGGAAGTTCATGCCGCCCATCACCGCGGCGAGCATCGGATTCGCCGCGGCGGCCTTCTCGGTCGCCTCGTTCGGGGCGCCCTCGAGCAGCCGGGCCAGCATGGTGGTGAGCATCTCGACGTGACCGATCTCCTCGGTCGCGATGTCCATGATCATGTCCTTGTACTTGCCGGGGACCCGGCAGGACCAGCCCTGCCACAGGTACTGCATCATCACGGTCATCTCGCCGAACTGGCCACCGACCAGCTCCTGCATCTTCGCGGCGAGCAGCGCGTCCGGCTTCTCCGGCTTGGCCTGGAACTGCAGGTAGTCAACGTGCTTGAACATGAGGTGCTCCTTTCGGGGGCCGTTGTGGCACGAAGAACCGGCTACCCGCCACGTTTGCCTTATGGGGTCATCCGTGGCCCGGACAGGCCCGCCGCCGTGGGCATTGCGGGGCCCATGGTGGTTCTGGATCTGGCAATGCCGCTGAAGAACCGGGTGACGCGGGTCGCGCCCTGGTTCGGCCCGGCTTTCGTGGCGGCGATCGCGTACGCCGACCCCGGCAACTTCGCCACCAACTTCACCAGCGGGGCGAGTTTCGGGTACCTGCTGGTGTGGGTGATCGTGGCGGCGAACGTGATGGCGATGCTGATCCAGGCGCTCTCCGCGAAGCTCGGCCTGGTCACCGGCCGTGACCTGCCGGAACTCTGCCGCGAGCAGCTGCCCCGGCCGGTCTCCCGCGGCCTGTGGGTGCAGGCCGAGCTGGTCGCGATGGCCACCGACCTCGCCGAGATCATCGGTGGCGCCCTCGCGCTCTACCTGCTCTTCGGCGTCCCGCTGCCGATCGGCGGGCTGATCACCTGCGCGGCGGCGTTCGCGCTGCTGGAGCTGCACCAGCGCGGGGTGCGCCGGTTCGAGACGGTGATCGGCGCCCTGCTCGGCGTGATCCTGCTCGGCTTCCTCTACACCGCGCTGCGGTCCGGCACCGACGCGGCGGCGCTCTCCACCGGCATGGTGCCGTCCTTCGAGGGCACCGAGAGCCTTCTGCTGGCCACCGGCATCCTCGGCGCCACCGTGATGCCGCACGTCATCTACCTGCACTCGGCGCTGACCAAATCCCGTACCGCGGCGGCCGGTCCGGCCCGGCTGCGCGAGGCCCTGCGCTGCCAGCGCGCCGACACCCTCATCGCGCTCGGCGCGGCCGGGTTCGTCAACCTCGCCATGCTGGTGATCGCCGCGCAGCTCTTCTTCGGCACCGGGATCGGCGGCACCGACACCCTGGAGGGCATCCACGCCGGACTCGGCACGGTCCTGGACGGGCACGCCGCCACCGCGTTCGCGATCGCGCTGCTCGCCTCCGGGCTCGCGTCGTCGAGCGTCGGCACGTACGCCGGTCAGGTCGTCATGCAGGGCTTCATCGGACGCAGCATCCCGCTCGCCCTGCGCCGGCTGGTCACCATGGCCCCGGCGATGGTCGTGCTGCTGATCGGCGTGGACCCCACCCGGGCGCTGGTCTGGTCGCAGGTGGTGCTCTCCTTCGGGGTGCCGTTCGCGCTGATTCCGCTGATCTGGCTGACCCGGCGGCGCGACCTGCTCGGCGAGCACGCGAACCGTCCGATCACGACGGCCGCCGCGTCCGCGGTGGCGTTGCTGATCATCGCCCTCAACGGGTTCCTGCTGGTCAGAACGCTTGGTTGAACCGTCCGGATCGGGGAATCCGGCCGCGCATGCCGACCTACAGCAGACCGGCGCTGCCGGCCAGCGCGGCAGCCGCTTCGCGGCTGGAGACCCGCAGCTTGCGCAGGAGCGTGGCGGTCAGGCGCTTCACGGTACGTTCGGAGACGTGCAGCCGCGTCGCGATGTCCGCGGTCGACGAGCCGCTCGCGATCAGCCGCAGCAACGCGCGGTCGTCCGGGCCGAGGGACTCGGTGGCCGCCGGCACGGATCGCCGCTGGTCCTTCGCGACCAGGTCGGCGAGCAGCCGCGGCGGCAGCACCGCCCACCCCTGGTGCGCGGCCAGCAGCGGCGCCAGCAGGGCGGCCGCGGTGCTGCTCTTCGGCAGGAAACCGGAGGCGCCGGTGCGCAGCGCCGCGAGGACGACCGCCGGATCGTCGTCACCGGACATCGCGATCACGGTCGCCCGCGGGGCGGCCCGCCGGACCGCCTCGATGGCGTGGAGCCCGCCGGGCGGCGGCATGTGCAGATCGACGAGGACCAGGTCGGGGGCGGCGTGGCGGACGATGCCGGCCGCGTACGCCGCGTCGCTGGTCGTCGCGACCACTGTGGCGCGGCCACCGCTCACCTCGGGCAGGAGCAGTTCCATTCCCCGTACGAAAAGGTCGTGGTCGTCGATGATCGCCACCCGGATCGTCGTTCTCATGGCGATCGCTTGCCCCGCCCGGAGCCAGTCATGCGTCTGATTCCCCGGCAGGCCCGGCCGGACCCGGGCCTGCTGCTGATCCGCAGCGTGTGCCACGAGCTGCGCCCGCCGATCGCGACACTCGCCGGTCTGGTCCAGGCGCTGGAGAAGGCGCCGTCCGAGCCGCGCCGCGCCGAGCTCGCCCGGCTGGCCGCGGAGCACGTCGCCTATGCCGAGGCGATCCTCGGGCAGGCCTCGGAGACCGTGTGGGGCCTGCGAGGCAGCGCCGTCGCACCGGTCCCGCTCGCCGGTATCCTGCCGGCGGTCGCCGCCACCGTGCCGGCGGGGACGGTGCGGATCTCGGCCGGGCGGGCCGCCCTGCGCTGGCCGGTCCACCCGGGACACACCCAGCAGATCCTGATCAACCTGGTCGGCAACGCGGTCCGGCACGGGTCCGGCCCGGTGCGGCTCACCGTGCAGGCCCGGCCGTGGCGGCTGCGACTCACCGTCGCCGACGCCGGCGGGCCCACGCCGCAGCTGCGGACGGCGCTGCGGCGGCGTACCCCGCCACCCGACGAGCGTGGCCTCGGACTGTGGGTGGTACGCCAGCTGCTCGGCGGTCTCGGCGGGTCGATCCGCAGCCGGCGGCTGGTCCCGGCGGGACTGGCGATGGAGGTGACGCTGCCCCGGTACCGGGGTTGACCCGCCGGGGCAGCTTCGGCAGCGGGGATGACCCGCCGGGGCCGCTGCTCGGCCCCGGCGGGCCGGGGCACGGGGAATGCGGGTCGGCATGAGGCTGAGTCAGAGCATGCGGACCCTGATCGTGGCGACCTGGATCGGGGCGCTGTTGTACACCGGCGACGGTGTCCCGGCCGCGACGCTGGCGGTGGCGCTGGCGCTCGTGTGGGCGGCGCCGCTGCTGCGCGACCGGGTCCGCTGACGCCCGCGGCGACTTCCTGGCCGCCGGGGGCGCTGGATGGTGCCGCCGGGCGTCAGAACGTCCGGGTCCACGCGGCGAGCGCGGCCAGCACCGCCCGCACGTCGCCGGTGCCGGTCAGGATGCGCCGCTGGCGAGCGGCGCCGTCCCCGGTGTGCCGCAGCCGGGCCAGCCCGCCGACGACCAGGTCCAGGTCGCCGCTGAACAACAGCGCCGGGCTGACCGTGGCGAAGAACTCGTCGACCAGCTCCCACGCCGGCCGCGTCCGGTCCAGGCGCAGGTCGAGGAGCTCGCCGGTGAGGCCGTCGCGGGCGGCCCCGCGGTGCGCGGCGGCGACCGCCGCGTCCGGCACGGCCGGAGCCGGCCGCCGGTCCAGGATGTCGCTGACCGCCGTCGCCACCGCGGCCCGGATCAGGGCCGTCACCAGGACGGTGTCGTCGAGATCGGTGCAGACGTCGGCGACACCGGCAGTCACGACGCACCGGTCCGTGTCCAGGCCGGGACGGTGCCGGGTCTGCACCGACCGCCAGCTGCTGTGCCCGGTGTCGGCGCCGCCGAACAGCGGCGAGTTGACGGCGAGGGCCCGGATCACCGGCAGCCAGACCCGGAGATGGTCCGGCACCTGTGCGGCGATCTCCTGGTCCGGCACCTCGACGCGTACGTGCAGACCGCAGACGGTTCCGCCCGGACCGGTCTCACCGACCGGGGTGGCGCCGATCGCGACCAGCCGGGCGCCGGCCGCCTCCGCGGCCTCGGCCACGTGCTCCCGGAGGCCGCCCAGGCCGGCGCGGATCTGGCGCAGGCCGGTGCACCAGCCGGTGACGACGCGCTCCGGCGGGGCGGCGTTGCGGCCGCTGACCGGATCGAGCAGCAGGAACTCCTCGGCAACCGCCACGGACAGTGCCGCCGGCGCCGTGGCGCCGGTCGTCACCCGACCGGCGGTGATCGTCGACGTCATCGGGGGTGCGTCCTTTCGCCTGGACCGCCGGTGGGGCGGCGCGGCGGGGTGGCTACCCCTGCCGGGAACCGGTGAAACGCCGGATCCGGGAATTGATGGGCCGGCCCGGCCGGCGGAGTAGGGTGATGGCGTTACGGAACACGTCGGGTTTCCAGCCTCCGCACACCGGGGTCGCTCTCTCGGCATCGTCCACTGACGCGGGCGATCAGCACGACAACGACGACCCTCACAACCGAAGGCCACACCATGGCACCTGACACCTTCCTGGACGGGACGCCGCTCACGGTCGAAGTCCGATCCAGTACCTCGTCTCCGCGGACTGTCGTCGTCTCCGCGGCCGGCGAGATCGATCGGGACTCCTGCGAGCGGCTCCGGCGCGCCGTGGGGGACGCTCTGCACCGCGATCAGCCCCGGCTCATCAGCCTGGACCTCGGCGCGGTGACGTTCCTCGACTCGGCCGGCATCCGGGCGCTGCTCAACTGCCGCCGGGACGCCGGCGACTTCGGCTGCGAGCTCGAGATCGGCCGGGCCCACGACCACGTGTACCAGGTGCTGGCGATCACCGGACTGGTGGACGTGTTCGCGCTCGGGGAAAAGGTCGTACCCCGGTCGTAGGCTCGGGCCCATGACGCAGCCGCAGACACGCACGCTCGCGACACCCGAGGCCGACCTCGTCTACGACGTGCGCGGGCCGCTCCCGCCCGCCGACGGCCGGCCGCTCCTGCTGATGATCGGGCAGCCGATGACGGCGGAGGGTTTCGCCGCCCTCGCCGCCCACTTCCCCGACCGCACCGTGGTGACCTACGACCCGCGCGGGCTCGGCCGCAGCGTCCGCAAGGACGGCCGGACCGACCACACCCCGCAGGACCAGGCGGCCGACCTGCACGCGCTGATCACGTCCCTCGGCGCCGGCCCGGTCGACGTCTTCGCCAGCAGCGGCGGCGCGGTCACGGGGCTCGAGCTGGTCGCCGCCCACGGCGGCGACGTCGCCACGCTCGTCGCGCACGAGCCGCCGCTCAATGCGGTGCTGCCGGACGCGGAGGCCGCCGGACGAGCCCGGGCGGGCTTCCACGACGCGTACCAGAAAGCCGGTCTCGGCGCCGGGATGGCCGTGTTTCTGCAGATGACGTCGTGGCAGGGCGAGTTCACCGATGACTACTTCGCCCAGCCGGCGCCCGACCCGGCGGCGTTCGGCTTGCCCACCGGCGACGACGGCAGCCGTGACGACCCACTGCTGTCGAAGCGCTCCTGGGCGATCAGCGACTATCGGCCCGACGCGGCCGCGCTGACGGCGGCGGGGAGCCGGATCGTGATCGCGGTCGGCGAGGAGTCGGCGGGGACCTACACGGCCCGCTCCGCGGTGGGTGTCGCGGCGCTGCTCGGCCAGCAGCCCACGGTCTTCCCCAGCCATCACGGCGGGTTCCTGGGCGGCGAGTTCGGTTACGCCGGGAAGCCGGCGGAATTCGCCGCCACCCTGCGGGAGGTGCTCGCGGCTGGGTAAGGGTCAGCACATGAGAATTCGTCGTGCCGCCGCTGCCGGATTGCTGTGCGGAGCATTGACCGCCTGCGGCTCGGACGCGGGCTCCGCCGCCGGCCCGTCACCGGCTGTGTCGTCACCGGGCGTCTCGTCACCGGGTGGGTCGTCACCGGACGTGTCGTCATCGGGGCTGTCCTCGCCGGGTGGGGCGTCGCCGGGTGGATCGTCGGCGGGTGGATCGTCGGCGGGTGGGTCGTCGGCCGGGGCGCCGGGCGCGAGCCCCGCCGGGATCCCGGCGAGCGCGCTGCTGCAGCCCGCGGACGTGGGTGGCGCGCAACCGGAGAAGCTGCCGGAGGGCGAGTTCGCCCATGTCCGGCCGGTGCGCCCGTGCGGCGACGAGCCCTATCCGAGCGACCGGCTGCGCACCGGCGCGGTCGCGATGCGGTACCTGGTGAGGTCGGACGAGGGCAGCGTCCCGACGATCGTCACCGAGTTCCTCGGCCGGGGTGGCGCGGCCGAGCAGTTCGCCGACATCCGGGCCGCCCTCGACAGGTGCCCGGGCGGTCTCGGGGAGGGGCAGCGGCGGTGGTCGGTGATCGGCACCGGGATCGCCGGTGACGAGTCGGTGCTGGTGCGCATCGACGAGCGGTTCAGCTATGCCGACGAGGAGCCGGCCACGGTCAGCCAGTTCGCCGGAGTGGCTCGCAGCGGTGACATGCTCGTGGTGGTCACCGACGTGGGCTGGGAGAACCTCGGCGGCTCCGAGGAACTGGTCCGGGAGCTGACCGGCAAGGCGGTCCGCCGGGCCGGGTGACGTCGGTCAGCCGCGTGCCGGCATCGCGCTGGACGCCGGTGCCGTGCTGGACGCCGGTGCCGTGCTGGACGCCGGCGCCGCGCTGGGCGCCGGCGCGGCGGCGGGCAGGGTGACGGTGAAGCAGGAGCCGCCGCCGGGATTGTCGGTGGCCGTGATCGTGCCGCCGTGGCGCTCCACGATCCGGCGGCAGATCGCCAGACCGAGGCCGGTGCCGGGGAAACTGCCGCCGGTGTGCGCCCGGTGGAAGTCGCCGAAGATGGCGGTGTGCTGACCCGGCGGGATGCCGATGCCGTTGTCGGCGATCCGGATCGACACCATGTCCCCGACCCGGTCGGCGCTGATCACCAGCGTCGGGGTGACGCCGGGCGCCGTGTACTTGATCGCGTTGCCGATCAGGTTGTCCAGCAGCTGGCGCAGCAGCACCGGGTCGGCGGAGACCGGTGGCACCGGACCGATGGTGATCTTCGGTTCCGGCTGGCCGGCCGCGACGGCGGCATCGGCACGGGCGCCGGCGACGTCGGCGAGGATCGCGGCGGTGTCGACGACGACCGGTTCCGCGGTGGCCTGCCGGGCCGTGGTGTATGCGAGCAACCCGTCGATCAGCCCGCGCATCCGCGCCGACGTGCGGCTCAGCCGGTCCAGGTCGGTGAGCGCCTGATCCAGGTTCGGGTGCGGGGGAGCGCCGGCCACCGAGTCGTGCACGGCCTCGGTCCAGCCCTGCACCCCGGAGAGGGGGTTGAGCAGGTCGTGCGCCACCACCCCGGCGAAGCTGGTCAGCTCGTCGCGCTGCCGGTGCTCGGCGGTCACGTCGTGGAACAGCACGACCGCGCTGTGCGTGCCGCCGGGCCGGGGCAGCGAGGTGGCGGTGACCTTGATGAACCGGCCGTCCGGCACCCCGGCGTTGCGGACCAGCATCTCCATGCCGCGGACGTGCTCGCCCGCCAGGGCCCGGATGTGGGCGAGGCCGTCGTCCGGGAACGGGGTGCCGTCGACCTGGTACAGGCCGTACCACGCGGCGTCGGCCATCCGGTCGTCCGGGCTGGTCACACCGCCGAGCAGGTGGCTGACCGCCGGGTTGCTCAGCGAGATCCGGCCGTCGGGTTCGATCACCGCGAGGCCGTCGGCCATCGAGTCGATGATCGCCCGCAGCAGCTCCTTCTCGTGGGCGAGCTGGGTGAGCAGCTGGCGGCGCTCGTCACGGCCCAGCGCCAGGGCGAGACCGACGACGCCGACCAGGGCGACGAACAGCTGCACCATGACGGCGCGGACCGTGGGGTCGGCGACCTGCGCGAACGGCCCGGAACCGCCGCGGGTGAACGCGACAGCGATGCCGGCGGCCACCGAGTTGTGCACCAGGACGAACGGCGAGGACAGCCGGGTGGCGACCAGGACCGTCCAGCCGAGCATCGCGAACGACAGCGGCAGCCGGTCCTCGTAGGCGAACCCGGCCAGGTAGGCCGCGGTGGTGCAGACCACGATGGCGAGGTACTCCGCGATCCGCCAGCGAGACGTGCCGGCCAGCCGGCTCCGGGCCTGCTGCCACAGGCCGAGCCGGGAGCCCCGCCGGCTGCGGGCCGCGGCGAGCGTGCCGGCCGCGAACACCCCGGCCGACCCGATGATCAGAATGCTGGTGGTGTTGCGGGCCAGGTTCATGACGGTCGCCGCGAACGGGTAGTCCCCCCGGTGCAGCCACTCACCGACGGAACCGACGGCGCACGCGCAGACGGCCGCCCCGAACGCGGCGGCGAGAAGTCCCCAGAGGTCACGCGGCGCGCGCAGCGGCTCGGCGCCGGCGCCGCCCCACAGGTTCGGCCGCAACCGCGCCAGCAGCCGCCGGAACATCGTGGCCTGGACGAGTCCGGCCGCCCCGTACAGGGCTGCCTCCCACGGCGCGGCGCCGGTGAGCAGCGTCAGCGAGACGAGGGTCAACGGCAACAGGACACGATCGGCCCATGGGGTACGGGTGTGGCGTTGCGCGCAGAACCAGAGCGCTCCGACACCGGCCGACGGCCACACCAGCGAGACACCGGACTGGTCCAGGGCCGCACGGCGCCCGGTGTACACGGCGAGGCCGTACACGAGGGCGAACAGCACGGTCCGGGCCAGCGAGAGCCGGTAACTCATGCCAGCGATGCCTCCAGAACGCAGCCGACCTTCTCTTATCGGCGCGATTCGGTGCTCGCTGAGCGCGGCGCGGCTGAGGGTGTCCGGCGCCCCCAGCGGGGGCGCCGGACGGTCTGCTGGTCAGCCGATGGTGCGGTCCTGTTCGCCGGGAAGGTCCGCCTCGATGCGTTCCTTACGGACGTGCCGGCCGACCTCCTGCTGCTCGGTGACGGTCTCCTTGCCGAGCCGCACCTGCTCGACCGGCACGGTCTCGGTGCCGACGACCGGGCGTTCGGCGTGCAGGGTCACCTCGTGTTCCGATTCGGTCAGGTCCGGACCGGAGTACGCCGCGTCGCGGTTGCGGTCGGTGACCGGCTCCCGCTCCAGGCGTACCTCTTCGCGGCTGACCGGGACGGACACCTGTTCCGGCTCGGTCACCACGTACTTACGGAGCCGGGCCCGGCCGACCCGCTCCTGCTCGGTGCCGACGTTCAGCCGCTCCTCGGAGCGGGTCATCGCGCCGTCCCCGGCGTCCCCGCCGCGCCCGGCGGCTTCCCAGTCGTGGTCCGCGTACTCCCGGCCGCCGTCGGCGGACCCGCGATAATTGTCCTCCCATCGGAAGCCGTAGTGCTCGTAGAGCCGCCGCACCTCGTCGCGGTCCAGCGGTTCGTCGTGGTCGGCGTCCACGTTCGGGGCGTCCTTGACCGTCGCCTTGTCGAACGGGACCACCACGCTGTCGCCCCGGAGTTCCGCGTTCTGCAGAGGGAACAGCGACTCGTTGAGGCCGAACAGCCCGGTCCGGGCGCTGGCCCACACCGGACGGCCGGCGCCGTCGGTCCACACCGCACCGACGGTGCCGATCCGATCGCCGTCGTTGTCGTACACGTCGAGGCCGTAGAGCGAGTGAACCTTGTCCTGTGCGATCACAGGAGTTCTCCCTTCACTGGGGGGTCAACGGCTGTGACTCATTGCTACCCGCTGCGATCCGTAACTAATTCACTACTTAGGGTGGTTTGACCGGGATAAGCGGGGAGCCCTTCCCGCCGTACCCCCCAATGGGGTCTTTTTTGATCGGGAAGTGTGCCGGTGGGAACCAGCGCTACCGTGATCGCGACTGAGGGTTGGTCATCCGGCTTTCAACGACGTCGAGCGAACGAGGAACAACGGTGTCCCTTCCTGATCTGGCCGCCTACGCCCCGCACCGCACCGTCACCGACGCGGACTTCGAGGGGACCGCGGTGCCCGGGCTGCGGGCCGACTTCTACCGGCGCGCCGAGGGCGACCGGACCGCCTCGGTCGGGCGCTACTCCTACGGCGGCCGTGAGGTGCTGATGGCCTGGGGCTACGTGGACGAGGAGCACTGCCGCCGGCACGCCGTGCACCACCCGTCCCGCGGGTGGCAGCCGGTCACCGAGGGATGCCCGGACGTGCGCGTGGTCCGCTCCGGCGAGCAGGTCGTGGGCCTGGAGGTGCGCACACCGGAAGGAAGCTGGGTGCGGGCCGGAGCTACGTTCCGGCCCGGACCTGCCGATCAGAGTGGTGACGTCTCGATGCCGGTCTGAACAGTCACTCAGGGGGTCGCGATGCGGTGGTTCAACGACTTGTCGGTCCGGACGAAGATCTACGCGGCGGTGGCGATCGCCGGTATCGCGGCGGCCGCGATCGGAGCGGTCGGACTGCAGAAGACGTCGCAGATGGCCGACGCGGCGGAGTACCTGTACCGCGACAACCTGATGCCGGTGGCGCAGCTCGGCGCCGTGCAGAAGGACGTGCAGCGATCCTGGGCGGCGGTGCTGGACATGGTCGTCAGTCAGCGGGACGCCGGGATGGACGCCGACGCGCAGACCGTCACCGAGGCGGACGCGCGGGTCGACGAGGTGTTCGCCGCCTACACCTCCACCGACATGACCGGCCGGGAAACGGCCGTGCAGGAGTTCCGCACCGCCTGGGCGGAGGTCCAGCAGGTCCGTGACGAGCAACTGGTGCCGCTCGCGCGGGCCAAGGACCTGGCCGGGTTCGAGAAGGTCCGCGACGACGCCGGCAGCCCGGCGCTGACCGCCGTGACCGGCGCGCTCGACGAGCTGGTGTCGATCGAGACGACGGTCGCCGAGGAGAAGCGCGCCGAGACCGCGGCGGCGTACCGGTCGGCACGCACGCTCATGATCGTCATGCTGGTGACCGGACTCGCCCTCGCCCTGGCCATGGCGTTCCTGGTGACCCGCGGCATCATGCGTACCCTCGCGTCGGTGGGCCGGGTCACCCGGGCGCTGGCCGCCGGTGATCTCACCGTGCGCGCGGAGGTGGACGGCCGCGACGAACTGGGCCGGATGGCCGCCGAGCTGGACGCCGGCACCACCGCGGTGGCGGCCAGCGTGGACCGGATGGCACAGGTCGCGATCACGCTGTCCGCGGCGGCCGAGGAGCTGTCCACGGTCAGCACGCAGCTGGAGAACGGCGCCGCGGAGGCGTCCAGCAGGGCCGGGGCGGCGTCACAGGCCAGCGAGGAGGTCAACGCCGGGGTGCAGAGCGTCGCCGCCGGATCGGAGCAGATGAGCGCGTCGATCACCGAGATCGCCTCCAGCGCCGGACAGGCCGCGCACGTCGCCTCGCAGGGCATGACGATGGCCCAGCAGACCACCGACCGGGTCGCCGAGCTCGGCCAGGCGAGCGCGGAGATTGGCGACGTGGTCCGGCTGATCACCAGCATCGCCGAGCAGACCAACCTGCTCGCGCTGAACGCGACGATCGAGGCGGCCCGCGCCGGCGAGATGGGCAAGGGCTTCGCCGTGGTGGCCGGTGAGGTCAAGGAGCTGGCGCAGCAGACCGCGAAGGCGACCGAGGACATCACCGCCCGGATCGGCGCGATCCAGGCGTCCAGCGGCGCCGCGGCGTCGGCGATCTCCCAGATCACCGGCGTGATCGGCCAGATCAGCGACTACACGACCACGATCGCCTCGGCCGTGGAGGAGCAGACCGCGACCACCGCCGAGATGAGCCGGTCGGTGGTCGACGCCGCGACCAACAGCGGCAACGTGGCCCGGACCGTCTCCGGGGTCGCCGAGATCGCCTCGGCCACGGCGGACAGCGCCCGGGCCACCCAGCAGGCCGCCGCCGACCTGACGATGATGGCGAACGACCTGACCCAGCTGGTGAACGCGTTCCGGCACTGACTGGTTCTGGCACTGACCGGGTTCTGGCACTGACCGGGTTCCGGCGCCGACCAGGTTCCGGCACCGACCCGTGCGCGGCGCCCGTCAGTGGGGCTCGGGCGGCGGGTGGGAGGCGACCCGGTGCTCCGCCGCGTCCAGGATCTCCTCCACCGAGGTCTTCTCGTGCGGCGCCAGCCGTTCCGCGGTGGCCAGGAAGAAGCCCGCGGCGATGCCCAGCATCCGCTTGACGCGGTGGTGGTAGTAGTCGGCGTCCTCCTCCGGGATGCCGCGCGGGCGGTAACTCGTGCCGTACACCGCATCCCACAGGTCGTTGTTGCCCGAGAGGATCGACTTGATCATGCTGGCGAACTCGTGGGCGTCGGCGGCGTTGTCCCAGTGCGGTGCTGTCACACCGTTGATCGTTCCAGGAGGGGCGGCCGTTGCGGCGGGCTTCGCACACTTCGGTTTCAGCAGGTGGCCGGGCGGCAACTGAGGGGGACATGAGTCGGGGAGTGCGGGCGGCCGCTGCCGCCGCGGTGTCAGCGGTCGCGGCGGTCGCCGTGCGGGATCTTCTGCAGCGCGACCACGCGCTGCTCCGGAACTTCCCGGTGATCGGGCACGGCCGTTATCTGATCGAGGCGATCGGGCCGGAGCTGCGGCAGTACGTGGTGGCCGGCAACAACGAGGAGCGGCCGTTCACCCGCGACCAGCGGCGCTGGGTCTACGCGTCGGCGAAGAAGGAGAACAACTACTTCGGGTTCGGCACGGACAACGACATCGAGTACACGGCCGGTTATCCGATCATCAAGCACCGGACGTTCGGGCGGGCGGTGCCGCGGTCCAACCCGCATGCCGGGTTCGAGGCGTACGTGCCGTGCGCGAAGGTCCTCGGGAAGCGGCGCGCCAAGGCGTTCCGGCCGGACTCGGTCGTGAACATCTCCGGGATGAGCTTCGGCTCGCTGTCCGGCGCCGCGATCGAGGCGCTGAACCGGGGCGCGGCGCTGGCCGGCTGCCTGCACAACACCGGTGAGGGCGCGCTGTCGCCGTACCACCGTAACGGTGGTGAGCTGGTCTTCCAGATCGGCACGTCGTATTTCGGGTGCCGGGACGCCGAGGGCCGCTTCGACCTGCGGCGGCTCAAGGACCTGGTCCAGGCGAACCCGGTCCGGGCACTGGAGATCAAGCTGAGCCAGGGCGCCAAGCCGAGCCTCGGCGGGCTGCTGCCGGCGGCCAAGGTGTCCGCGGAGATCGCCGAGACCCGCGGCATCCCGGAGGGTGTCGACTGCGTCAGCCCGTCGCGGCACGCGGAGTTCTCCGACACCGACAGCCTGCTCGACTGGGTGGAACTGCTCGCCGCCGAGACCGGGCTGCCGGTCGGCATCAAGTCGGCCGTCGGCGACCTGGACTTCTGGGACGAGCTGACCACCCTGATGGCGACCACCGGCCGGGGCGTCGACTTCGTGACGATCGACGGTGGCGAGGGCGGCACCGGCGCGGCTCCGCTGATCTTCACCGACACCGTGTCGCTGCCGTTCCAGGTCGGCTTCGCCCGGGTGTACCGGATGTTCGCCGAACGCGGCCTGACCGACGACGTGGTGTTCATCGGGGCCGGCAAGCTGGGCCTGCCGGACAACGCGATCGTCGCGTTCGCGCTCGGCTGCGACATGGTGAACGTGGGCCGGGAGGCGATGCTCGCGATCGGCTGCATCCAGGCGCAGAAGTGTCACACCGACACCTGCCCGACCGGGGTGGCCACCCAGAACCGGTGGCTGACCAGGGGACTTGACCCGGCGCTGAAGTCGGTGCGGGCCGCGAACTACATCAAGACGCTGCGGCGGGACCTGGTCAAGGTCGCCGAGGCGTGCGGGGTGGAGCATCCGGGACTGATCGACAGCACGTCGGTGGAGATCCTCGACGGGCGTACCGCGTCGACCGGCCTGGACGAGGTGTACGGCTACCGGCCCGGCTGGGGCCTGCCGTCGAAGGCCGACCGGGAGGCGATCATCGAGCTGATGACGGCGACCGAGCCGCAGGGCGGCAGCGCCCCGCCGTCAGCGGACGCGGTGCGCGCCCGGGCGTAGGGCCGCCGACACTGCGTGTTGTCGCGTCCGGGAGCACTGACCCTGCTGGCAGATTGAGAAAACTCCGCTACCAGCAAATATTCGGCTTACACGGCTGTCGCGAGGTGGCATTCCGAGCCCTGCGTCGCCTGGGCCGCGTGTCGCCTGGGCCGCGCCGGCCCCGCGCTGGCGTCCTGCGGCTGTCATTTCGCACCAGCCACCTCCCGCCTCGCCGATCTTGGAATTCACCGCCCCGGCCGTAGCCCACACATGTGATCAAGCCCGGGTAACCGCTCTGGCCTACGGCTGGCGCCACCCGGCCGTAGCCCAGGCATGTGATCAAGCCCGGGTAACCGCTCTGGCCTACGGCTGGTGTCGCCCGGCCGTAGTCCAGGCATGTGATCAAGCTCGGGTAGCCGTTCTGGCCTACGGCTGGTGTCGCCCGGCCGTAGTCCAGGCATGTGATCAAGCTCGGGTAGCCGTTCTGGACTACGGCTGGTGTCGCCCCAATGCCACTTAGCTTAAGTTGATCTTGCTGGGTTGAGTGTCGGTCGTGGGTGGCTGCCGATGGTTCTGGTGTGATGGCCGCCGTGTCGGGTGTGGATGTCACAGCGGATCAGGTATCGGTCGGGGTCCTTG
>NZ_JBEZZR010000056.1:0-44857 GCF_040639325.1 Actinoplanes sp. NPDC023936
CTTTCCCTACCTCCGTCGCTGGGGGGGGTCGGCCGGCGGCCGCTGGACCGCGCTTTCGCGCGTTGTCTGGGGGGGGGGCGGGGTGCGCTTAGGGCCCCCCCGGCCGTCCGCAAATGTGAGGTATGCCACCTATAACCTATATAGGTCACCGACGCTCATTTCTGCGTTAAGGCTGGACATTTGTGTGGAAAATCGTCTCCGTCGTGCTGCTTGTCCTTACTCCCGCGGTTCCTTCGCCGGCTGCCGCTGAGCCCGCCGCTCACATCGTCCGTCCCGGCGACACACTGTGGGCGGTCGCCGAGAAGTACGGCCATCACGTCTCCGACCTGCGCGAATGGAACGCCCTCGGCCCCTACGACACGCTGCGGGCCGACGGGATGCTGCGGCTGGGCACTGCCCGGGCGCCACTGCCGGAGTTCCGCACCCGCGCCGAGACGGTCACCGAGAAAGAGGCCAACGGGACCGTCGGCCGGAAGTGCCCGGTGCCACCGGCCGAGCTTCGGCGGATCTGGGTCCGCTACATCGACTTCCAGGGCCGGGTCCACAACGGCAGCCTGATCATGCACCGGACGCTGGTGGCCCCGACGCAGCGGGCGTTCGCGCAGCTCTACCGCTGGCGGTTCCCCATCATGGTGATGCAGCCGGCCTCGGTGAACATGCCAGGCTTGACGGATAAATCAGTATTGACCGGCGGCTACGAGTGCCGGTTCGTCGCGGGCACGACCAAGTGGTCGCAGCACTCCTACGGCCGGGCCGTCGACGTGAACCCCCGCCAGAACCCGATGATCCGGGGCGACTACCTGGACCCGCCGAACACCGAACGGTGGCTGGCGCGCGAGAACTACTGGCCCGGCATGGTCCACGAGAACGGCGCGGTGGAGGCGTTCACGTCGAACGGGTTCGCGTGGGGTGGGCGCTGGAAGTCGCTCAAGGACTACATGCACTTCAGCACCACCAACCTCTAATGACCTGGTCATATGTAGGTCACTCCCCCGTCTGGGCCGTCGCTGGGCCGTGGAAACCGGCCGGGCCGTCGAACAGCGCGTCGAGGGCCTTGCGGGCACGGCCGGGACTGTCCGGCATGAGGTGGGCGTACACCCGCAGCGTGAACGCCGGGTCAGCGTGACCCAGCCACTCCGCTATCGCCTTGATGCTTTCGCCCGCGTCCAGCAGCGCCGAGGCGTAGAAGTGCCGCAACGCGTGCAACCCGTTGACACGGATCCGCTCCAGCCCAGCGCTGTCCAAGGCACGGTGCCAGGCGACCGTAGCGAACACCTGTTGTTTGAACGCGGTGCCCCGCGTCGTCGTGATGAGTAGCGGCACCGTTACCCGCTCGTCCCGGCGCGGGTCCTCCCACGGCAGTGTCACCGGGATCGGCGGGTACTTCTTGATGTGCTCCTGCCGCGACGTCGAAGGGGCAAGCGACGCGCTTGAACCAGTGCTGGACCTACCTCCGGAACAGCGGATCAACGGCATCGTGCACTCCGTCCAGCGCGTGCACCAGGCACTTACCCGCGCAGGCCTAGCGGCCGATGCCCAGAGCCTGATTGAGCAGATCGAGGACTTCACGACCACGCCACTGCGTGCCCTACCCTGTTAAGGCAAGATCGGGTCATGTATCCCGTGACCCTCACCGGCCGCGTCGTCACCCTCCGAGAATTCCGGGAGGACGACGCGGCTTCTTCGTTGGCAGTCGTCGGAGACGACCGCGTCACCCAGTGGCTATCGTTCGACAGCAGGGGACCGGCCGAGGCAGAGGCGATGATCAGGGGCGCAGTGGCACGCGCCAAGCGCGAACCTCGCGACGAGTACTACCTAGCCGTTGAGGTTGAAGACGACTTCGCAGGATTCGTGCGCCTCGGCTTCAGTGGGGTCAAAGCCGCCAAGCTGGGCTACGCCATTCGTGCCGGCCTGTGGGGCAAGGGCTTAGCCACGGACGCAGCCCGGACCATCACGCGTTTCGGGTTTACGACGCTAAGCTTACATCGCATTTCGGCCGCCATAGGCCCAGACAACCTCGCATCCATCGCAGTCGCCGATGGTCTCGGCATGACCTATGAAGGCCGCATCCGCGACCACGTCTTCACCAATGGACAGTGGCGCGACTCATTGCTCTACTCGATACTAGACAGCGAGTGGCCCGAGGCGCGTTCGAAACCGGCATCCTCTTGAACTCGGATGATCCCCCTACATGTCACCCCATCGCGCTTGCATCGAACTTCCCCCGGTCTCCGGTCACGCGGACGCAGTCTGGACGATGAGGCATCCGGTCCGGCTATTCGCCTTCGGGTGGGTTGACCGCATACAGAAACATCCTAGAATCGTCAAACCCAACGGGGGAATTACCGCCGTAGCGATGAAACCGGGAGTCTGCGGCTATGCGGATCTCAACGGCGAACGTTTCGTGCACATCTTGCTCCTTGACCGTGTAGTCAAATCGGAACGTCTCCCCCTCGCCCGCATCTATGGCCTTTTCGTCGTGGGCTCCGAAGATTGAGTCCACCTTCGGAACGACCTGCCACCTTACTGCCTTGTTTCGGGCACTGAATGCACTTCCTTCGAATGTCAGTGTCTGACCAACATCCAGACGCATAGTTCTTCGAATTCCACGCCCTTGATCAGTCTGGCCCTCACTGCCGAAGTTGTCTTTCACCGCCTCAATCAGTGGATAGTACCGCCCGTCCCTAACCTGCTGGCTCCGATAAATTGACACCTGACTTCTAATTTGTCCGGATATGCCAGAGATCAGGTCCCGCTCGAACGGAGCCAGTTCCCTACTGTGCGCCACGCTGTTTCTAATATCTTCGAGAATGCCGAAGAACGCCAGCGTGCGACCCCTATCCTTCAACGCGGGCTTGAACTTCTCCCAGCTTTTCTCCACCATCGCAGTGAGATGGTAGGTTTCGGCATAGTCGATCAAGTTCTGAGATACGAAGACGCCATCACGGCGCTTCGCTTCCTCGGACTGCTTCTCTTCGAGCCGTCCGGGATCTGGAGCGCCCGGACTGCTAAGCCACGAAGACTCGCCCAGCACATCGATTATGAGCAAGCGGAGAGCCGTCTCAATGGAGCGGAGGGCTTCGGTAGGTTCCACGCGGAAGAATCATACGCATCCATCCGCAGGGCACCAGCGAGTTTGACATTTGCCCCGCTTGTCGACCGACGCCCAACGATGGTGAGAACTTTCTCTACGTCTTCAAGGCGGGCCTGCGGCCCGCACGCCCGACCCGGATCTGCCGCCGTTCGCGCCTTAAGCTCGCAAGCTCGCACGGCGCGAGCCGGCATCCGGACGCGCGACGGCCGCTGGACACGCCGAAGCCCCGACCGTCCTCCACCTGCGGGACGCTCAGGGGCCTCAGTCCACAGACCGCCAGAAGGTCATGCCTCCGGCGGGCAGGATCTCCGACCCTGCACCCGGACAGAGCCTCCGGCGGCCGGGGCGCCGCCCCTGGACCCGGCGCTCTGGGATGCCCAGCCTGACTGCCTTCCCCTCGCACACCGCAAGAGGCCAGACCGCGTCTGCCGGGTCCAGGTCGTTCGTCCGGCAGGGCGCTCCACCTGGACCCGGCAGACGCGGCCCCGCCACGCGGGACGTGCGCGACGGGATGCCAGCCAAGCAAGGCGGGGAGGGTGGTTGAGGTTAATGCGCACGTCCCGCCCGAGATGCAGAATGATGGATGCCGATACCCAGAGTGATCCTGAAGGGACAGCCTGTGAGCTACGAGAATGACGGCAATGTCGCCTACGTGCCCGTGAAGGTCTACGACAACGGCCTTGCGGTGCCATCCGGCACCACGTTCTACTCCGATCGGGAGCAGACCCAGGCTCTCGTCGACTGCCTGAACGCGAAGGCCAAGGCCGAGGGAGACGGCAGCCGGTATCACGTCGGCGGTCTTGTCCCACTGCGAGACGTCCCCATCGGGAAGGACTACCGGGGCCCCTTTCACTCGCTCGACGACTCTTGCACCACGTCACCAGTTTGAGCCAGAGCCGAGGACCACCCGGACGCGTTCCCAGAGATCGCCAGCCGGGCCGTCTCTGGGCCGTCGCTGGGCCGTCAAACGACGACCGGCATCGACGAATGTCGCCTAGAACTGACGTTTCAAATCGCAGGTGAAGGTAGGCGCAGACCGCACCTAGCAGGCATGCGATCAAGCGCCAGCCGAGAACATGCACTTCAGCACCACGAACCTGTGAGTGCTCGCCCCCGCCTGGATGAGGGCACACGCATCGTCATCGTGAACCCTCGTCCACGCCACAGAGCAGCGGTGAAAGCGCACGCACCGTTTCGGTGCGCCCTCATCCACGCCTGCGCGGCCTTCAGTGTGCCGCCGCCCCTGCCACCGCGCGCCTACGTGCGTTCTCATCCACCCGAGAGCCGCGCGCGCCCATCCCACCCGAGAATGGCACCGCGCTGCCAACCATGGCGACGAAACTCCACCGTCACGCCGTCATCACGCGGTTGCGCCCGGCCTCCTTGGCCCGGTACAGCGCATGGTCGGCCCTGGCCAGCAGCTCGTCCAGGCTCGCGTCGCCGGGCTCCAGGCGAGCCAGGCCCACGCTTATCGTCACCGGGACCGGGCCGGCCTGGGTGAGAACCGGCGTCGAGGACACCGCCTCCCGGACCCGCTCGGCCAGCGCCTCCGCCTGACCGTCGTGGTCGGGCAGGACCACCGCGAACTCCTCGCCACCGTAACGGCCCAGCACATCCGACGAGCGCAGCTTCTCGCGGACCCGGGCGGCCACCGTACGGATCACCTCGTCGCCCACGCCATGACCGTACGAATCGTTGATGTTCTTGAATTTGTCTATGTCGAGCATCGCCGCGGCCAGCTGGCGCTCGTGCCGCACCGCGGTGTTCACCAGCGCTCCGGCGATGGCGTAGAAGTGCCGCCGGTTGTGCTGGCCGGTGAGCTCGTCGGTGGTGGCCAGCTCCTGCACCCGGCTGAACAGGCGGGCGTTCTCGTAGGCCGTCATCCCCTGCGTGGCGAGGGCGGCGGCGACCTGACGGCTGGTGTCGTCCAGACCGGACCCGCCGAGCAGGATCATCCCGGCCGGTGCGTCCCGGCCGCGCAGTGGCACGGCGAGGACGGGGACATCGCCGAGCAGATCGACAGCCGACACAAAGTCTATATCCGAAATATCCGAAACGTGGACTGGGGAACCGACAGCGGCCGGCGACGCCGCGCCCTCCACCGCCAGCACATCGCCGGCCGGACCGATCAGCACCCCGGAATCCGCCCCCAGCTGTGAATACAGCGTCACGCACAACTGCCGCAACACCCGGTCCGGCTCCAGGATCGCGGTCAGCTCGGCCAGGCTGGCCCGCAGCATCTCCGCCATCGCCTGCTGCTCCCGCGCCGCCTGCACCGCCGAGTGCAGCTGCGCGGCCCGAGCCGTCTCCAGCGACACCGCGACATGGCTGCTCACCGCGGTCAGCACCGCCACGTCGTCGTCGGTGAAGATGCCCCGCGCCAGTCGGCTGTCCAGATAGACCACGGCGATCAGCCGGCCCTTGAACTGCACCGGCGCGACCAGGATGCTCCGCAGACCGTGCACGACGGCGCTGCGTGACCCGAGCGCCGCGCCCTCCTCGGTGCCGGTGACAACGAGCGGCTCACCGGTCTCCGCGACGCGGCGCACGAGCGTGGCCCCGTAAGCGATGTCCGACGCCAGTTCACCGGACGCGTCCCGCCCCGCATAGCGCAACGGCTCCCGCGGGGCGGAGTCCACCAAGAAGAACAGGGCCCGTTCGGCGCCCAGGATGCGCAACATCTCGTCCAGGGCGACCTGTGCGAGCTGCTGCGGGTCGAGGATCGTCGCGGCGGCCGAGCCGATCTGCTGCAGCGCGTCGAGGTGCCGGTTGCGGCCGCTGGGACGGCGGTCCGCGACAGTACGGCGGTGGGTGCCGGCGCCCTCGTCCACACCGAACTCGGTACGCGTCTGCCGGCGCCGCTGCTCCCACCCGTGCTGTGCGGCCACCGCGAGGGCGTACCGCGCCTGGCGCTCGGCCTCGTTCGCCATGCCGAGGGCACGCATGGCACGGGCCCGGATCCGGAACACCTCATATTGGATGAACGGCGCGTCCAGCCCGCGCAGCCGCTGCTCGGCCTCGTCGGCGACCTTCAGGCAGCGTTGATGCTCGCCGGACGCGTAGAACAGCGAGGCACGGGTGGTCAGGTAGACCGCGCGCAGCAGCGGCGTCCCCCCGACGTCGCCGAGCTCGGCCACTGCCGCCCGGGCCGCTCGCAGCCGCTCGGACCGGTCGGCGTCGGACGCGTACCGGAACTGGATGAGCCGGGCGTGCGCCTGGTAGACGTAGGCCCACCGATGCTGCGGCATCAGATCGGCGGCGCGCAGCCGCAGCGCGTGGAACTCGGCGAGCACCTCGTCCAGCTCGGTGCCGACCTCGCCCTGCTCGAGCAGGAAACAGCAGGCCGCGGTGAGCATGTTGGCGCGCTGCACCGGGGTGCCGGCGCCGTCCGGGAACGCCTCGCGGAGTCGTTTCAGCGCCGCCCCGGCCTCACCGAACCGGCTCTGACCGGACGGGATCATCACGCTGAGCATGCCGAGCGACGTGCCGAGCGCCTGGTCGGAGTCGCCGAGGTGGCGCAGGGCGCGTTCGTACTCCCGCTCCGCCTCGTCGACGTATCCGCGCAGCAGCAGGCGCAGGCCGACCGTGGCGTATCCGGGGATCGTCTGGGCCGGCGAGTACCAGCGGGAGTACCGGGCGATCACCTTCTCCCAGGCGGTGCCGTCGTCGTAGCCGCCGAACAGCAGCGCACAGCCGCGCAGCCACTCGACGTAGGCGGTGAGGGCCGGGTCACCCAGCTCGGCGGCGACCCGGGCGGCCCGGCGCAGGCAACGCTCGCTGGTGCCGCGGAGGTGCACGACCGCTGTGACGTACCCGATCAGCGAGTAGACGCGGACGTACTCCGGGCTGGGGCCGAGACGGTTCACCGCGTACACCGCCCGCAGCGCGAGCGTGCCCGCCTCGCGCAGCCTCAGGCCGATGGCGGCGGCATAGCCGCCGGCGTCGAGAACCGCGGTGAGCGCGGCGAGCGTTTCCCGGCGGCGGCCCCGTGCGGTGCCGAACCCGATGTGGGTACGGCGGACGAAGCCCCCGCCGAACGCGACGCACAGTGCGGCGACGAGCGCGAGCAGTCCCGCACCGGGCAGCGGCCGGCGCAGTTCGCCCAGCGCGGACCGGGTCGCGTCGAGCGCCCGCGCGTCGTCCCAGAGCGTGTGGTGCAGCTCGATCCGGGTGGTGAGCAGCCGGGCCCGCCGCAGCCGGTCCGGTTCGGCGGCGAGCGCCCGGTCCAGCGTCGCGGCGGCCTCGTCGTAGCGGCCGGCCCGCAGATAGGCCTGGGCGAGCGGGTGCAGCAGCTCGAAGCCGGCCGCCGGGTCACCGGCCACCGCCTCGCCGAGGTAGTCGACGGCCTCGGCCGGCGCCTGGTCGGCCAGGGCCCGCAGCCCGGCCACGGCCACGCTGCGCAGCCGGTCGGCGGCCGGGGCCGCGTCACCGGCGCCGCGGTAGTGCCGGGCCACCGCGTACGCGTGCCCCTCGTCCCGCAGCCCGTCCGGCAGCCGTTCCAGCGCCCGCGCCATCGCGGCGTGCCGATCCCGCAGCTCGGCGGCGTCGAGACGATCGAGCAGCAGGTCACGCAGCTGCGGATGGACGAACGCGTACCGCCCGCCGGGACGCGGCTCCAGCACGTGCCGGTCGACGCCGGCGGCCAGCGCGGCCACCACCCGGTCCGGCTCCCCCAGGTCGATCAGCGGTTCCGGGCGGAAGCGGACTCCGGCGACGGCGGCCATGGTCAGGCAGTCGAGCACCTCGGCGGGCTGCCGGGCGAGCCGGGCCGCGAGCAGGTCCCGCACGTCAGCGGCGGGCGGCAGCGCGTCGGCGCCCACCATGTCCAGCCGCCACTTGCCCCAGAACGGGCTGACCAGCCCTACGTCGACCAGCCGCAGCAGGTAGCTGACCACGGCGAACGGTGTCCCGTCGGTACGCGCCACGACGTGCTGGGCCAGCTCGGCGGGCACCCGGGCGCCGGGGAGCCGGGAGGCGATCAGCGCGGCCACGTCGGACGGGCCGAGGGGCGCGCAGGTCACCTCCAGCGCGCCGTCCGGAAGCGGGGCGGCGGAGGTGAGGAGCAGCAGGATGGGGAGGGCCGGCAACTCCTCGGCCAGCTTGCCGATCAGCCGCCGGGTGCCGGAGTCGATGTCGTCGGCGTCGTCGATGGCGATCAGCAGGCCGCCGGACCGGGTGGCGAGCTCGCCGACGAACGTGATGGCGGCGGCCAGCACGTGCTCGCCCTCGCCCTCGTCGGTCTCGCCGAGGAACTGCCCGAGCAGTGCGGGACCGGCGGCCGCGTACGCCTCGTCGATCAGCTGTTCCGCCTCCGGCAACCGGCGGGCGGCCTCCAGCCAGCCGCCGATGGCCTCGCGGGCGACGGCGAGCGGGGTGGCCTCGCCGGGACGGCCGGTGGCCCGCAGCACCGGGACGCCGTCGGCGGCGGCCCAGCCGGCGACCTCGGCGACCAACCGGGTACGCCCGGACCCCGCCCCGCCCCGGATCACCGCGACCCCGCCCTGACCCTCCCGGGCCAGTTGCCACCGGCGGCGCAGACGGCCCGCCTCGGCGTCCCGGCCGACCAGCGGCCACCCGGTGACGGCCGGCTGTTCGGCGGCCGCGCCGCCCGGGCAGCCGCGCAGGTCGGCGAGGAGCGCGGCGGCGTCCGGATAGCGGTCGTCGGGGTCCTTCGCGAGCAGCCGCCCGATGACCGCGACCAGGGCCGGGTCGGCGCCGGGCCGGAGCGCTGTCAGGTCGGGCACCGGGGCGGTCAGGTGCAGCCGCAGCAGCTCACCGACGTCGCCGGCCTCGAACGGGAGCCGCCCGGCCAGGCATTCGAAGAGCACGACGCCGAGCGAGTACAGGTCGGAGCGGCCGTCGACCGGGCGTTTCAGCATCCCGGACTGCTCGGGTGACGCGTACAGAAAGGTGCCGGCCGCCTCGTCGTCGCGCGCCTGGCGGCCGAGCTGGGCCAGACCGAAGTCGATCAGCTTGGGCGGCCGGTCGCCGGAGACCATGATGTTGCCGGGTTTGATGTCGCGGTGCACCAGGCCGAGCCGGTGCGCGGCGGCCAGGCCGCGGGCCAGGTGAGCGGCGATCCCGACGATCCGCTCCTGGCTGAGCAGGCCACCGGCGATCAGGTCGGCGAGGGTGCCGCCGGGGATCTGCTCGAGCACCAGGGCGGGCATGCCATCGAGGTCGCCGGCGGCGTGCACGCGCACCACGGCAGGGTCGTCGATGCAGGCCAGCAGGGCCGCTTCGCGGTTGAAGTCGGCCCGGATAGCGGGGTACGCGTCAGGGGTGGCGAGGGGGCGTTTGACCGCGTACCACCGGTCGCCCCGCCGGGCCCGGTGCACCATCGTGAACGCGCCCCGGCCCAGTTCCTCCCCGACGACCAGGTCGGTCAGGGCTATCTCCGTCACCTACACACTCACTCCGCATCCGCCGGGTCGTTCTGCTGATCGGCCGGTGACAGTCGGACCTGAATCGGACCGCATCAGAGCGTCGCGGCGAGCTGCTGCAACGCCTCTTTCGCACCCGTGGTCAGCGGCTCGCCGTGGCCCGGGAGGATCGCCGTGACCTCGAGGCCGGCCAGCTTCTTCACCGAGGCCGCCGCCTGGGCCGGGTCGGTGGTGTACTGCGGGTTCGAGCCGGTCAGCGAGCCCATGTTGTTCAGCGCGTCCCCGGCGACCAGCACACCTGTGGCCGGCTCGAAGACCGAGATGTGCCCGGGGGTGTGCCCCGGCGTGCCGACGATCCGCAGGCCGAAGATCTCGTCGCCGTCCTTGAGGCCTTTCAGCGGCTTGCTCGCGGTGATCGCCTCGACCTCGCCGTCACCGGTGTAGATCGTGCCGCCGATCGCCGGGGCGACGCCGGCCAGGCCACCGGCGTGGTCCTGGTGCCGATGCGTGACGATCACATGTTTGACAGCGTCCCAGCCGGAGCCGGCGGCTTTCAACCCGGCCTCGATGTCGGCCGGCGAGCTGGACGTGCCGGTGTCCACGATCGCGACCTCGCTGCCGCGGACGAGTAGATAGACGGAGACGAACGAGAGGTTGACCCGCCGCCAGTCGCCGGTCACGATATTTCCGGCATTTCCCGCGCCGGCCGACGCGGACCCCGGCGCCGTCGGCGCTGTCGTCGTCTCCGGCGCTGTCGTCGTCTCCGGCTCCGCGGAGCACCCGGTCACCGTGTTGAGGACCGCCACCCCGAACACACCGGAACCGCCCGTGAGAATGAACCTGCGGCTGAGCCTGAAGTCACCCATCACCCCTCAATACCCGCTCCGGCCACGCAGCGCCATGGCAGCAGACAGAACTCGACCATCTTGAGCTGATGAGACGGCTCCGCAAGCTCGGAATCGGTCACCGCGTGGACCTGCTGGGCCACCGCGATCGTCAGCACCACGTTGATCACCTCGTCGACCGGAGTGTCCGGAACCATCGTCCCGTCCTCGATCGCCTCCTCCAGGTGCCGGCGCAGCATCGCCCGCCACTCGTCGACCACGTCGGTCTGCGTCTCGCCGATCCGCTTGTTCGCGGCGAGACGGCCCCAGAAGCCGACCACCACGTACGCCTCGTCGACGGTCCGCTTCTCCAGCGGCAGGATCTCCCGCAGCATCGCCAGAAACGCGTCCAGCCCGCGCAGCGACACGGTGGCCGCCACGATCCGTTCCGTGGTGAGGTCGCTGATCCGCTGGTAGGCCCCGGCCGCCACCGCGTCGAACCCGTCGAAGTAGTGCCAGAGCGCGCCGGTGCCGACGTGCAGCTCGGCCGCGACGGCCCGGCTGGTGGCGGCGGGCAGCCCGTCGCGGGCGACCACCGTCAGATACGCCTCGACGATCTCAGAGCGCCGCTTGTCGTGATCAACGATTTTGGGCACTTTCCACCTCCGTTGCGCCGATCGCGCGCCCTTGAAGTGTTACGCACCCGACAGCCTTCGGGACAGACGGGTGCCGTCACGCCGTGCATGCTCTCCGATACGGGGAGGAGGATCGATGGTGGTGCGTGTTCCGATCGGCGAGGACCAGCGTCTCGCCGATCATGTGGTGCGTCTGGTCGGCGATCTGGCGACCGCGGTGACCCGGCAGCGGGATCCGCTGACGGTGGCCCGGCGGCCCGAACCCGGCGGCGGGCATGCCGTGGTGGTGCCGGCCCTCGACGACCTCCTGCACCGGGTACGCGACCTGTGGTGGCAGCGCCTCGAGCCGGCCGACCGCCTCGCCGTCCACACGGCCGCCATCCACCGCGACCCGCGCCCCACGCCGCTCGGCGAGGTGATCACCGCCTGCCGGCTGGCCGCCGACTGCGGTCACCCCGTCACGGTTCCCGAGTTCACGTCGATGACCTGCGGTTCGGTGAAGCCCGGCCCGCGCGCCACCTGGCAGGCCGAGGTCGGCACCCGGCCCTACGGCATCGGGCGCATCGGTGAGTACGGCAGCATCCGGGCCGCCAACGCCGCCGTCTGGGACACCATCGAAGCCAACCGGGAAACCCTCCGCGAACGCCTCCGTGCCACGTCGCCGGCGCTTGCCGCGGTCGCCGCGCGCGGCTGGGAGGAGCCGGACGTCAGCGTCTGGGCCACCCCGGAACAGCGAGACCACGACGACCCGGCCCTGGTCACCATGCACCAGATCGCCCACCGCACCGGCGTCCGCCCGGCCGTGGCGGACCGCTGGCGAGCCGCCCACGCCGCCTTCCCGCAACCCGAGCCGGGCACCTCGATCTGGTACTGGCCCCTCGTCGAACGCTGGCTCGCCGACACCGGCCACCTGCCCGACCCGGTCCCCGACGACCGCCCCACCCTCCCCCGGGACGAATCTTTCTAGGGTACGAGCCACACCTCCCCGACCGCAGCCGACGACTCCCGTGGCGCACCGCCCCTGACGCCCCTTCCGCCGGCGCGCGCCGCCGCCGGGCCCGGCGACCCGGCAAGCACGCCGCGCCCGGCGCCCCGGCGACCCGGCGAGCATGCCGAGCCCGGCGGCCCGGCAAGCAGTAGGCTCGCCAGGTGAACCCCTGGATCGACTACGCCATCTGGTGGCACGTCTACCCGCTCGGCTTCACCGGCGCCCCTCGCGAGAGCGGCGGCAGGAGCAGCGGCAGCGGCGACGGCAGCGGGCATCGGCTTACCAAGATCGTCGACTGGCTGGACTATCTGCTGGAGCTGGGCGCCAACGGACTCCAACTGGGCCCGATCTTCGCCTCCGAGACGCACGGCTACGACACCGTCGACCACTTCCGGATCGACCCGCGCCTCGGTGACGACGACGACTTCGACAAGCTGATCGCGGCGGCCCGCGAGCGTGGCATCCGGGTCCTGCTCGACGGCGTCTTCAACCACGTCGGCCGCGGCTTCGGCGCCCCGGCGCACTGGCTGACCGGCGCCGCCTTCGAGGGCCACGGCTCGCTGCTCGAGCTCAACCACGACGAGCCGGAGGTCGCCGACCACGTGGTCCGGGTGATGAACCACTGGCTGGACCGCGGAGCTTCCGGGTGGCGGCTGGACGCTGCTTACGCCGTACCCCCGCAATTCTGGCGTGATGTGCTGGCGCGGGTGCGCCCGGCGCATCCCGAGGCATGGTTTGCCGGCGAGGTGATCCACGGTGACTATCCGGGTTACCTGGCCGCGAGCACGCTCGACGGGATCACCCAGTACGAGATGTGGAAAGCGATCTGGAGCAGTCTCAACGACCGGAACCTGTGGGAGCTGGCCTGGGCCGTCAAGCGGCATCAGGCGGTCCTCGCGGCCGGCCTGCCGATGACGTTCGTCGGCAACCACGACGTGACCCGGATCGCCAGCCGTCTCACCGACGAGCGTCACCTGGCGCACGCGCTCGTGGTGCTGTTTCTGCTGGGTGGGACGCCGAGCATCTACTACGGCGACGAGCAGGCGTACCGCGGGGTCAAGGAGGATCGGGCGGGCGGCGACGACGACGTGCGACCGGTCTTCCCGGCGTCCCCGGCGGAGTTCTCGGCGCTCGGCCGCCCCGTTTTCGAGCTGCACCAGCGACTGATCGGAATCAGACGGCGGCACGCCTGGCTGGTTCGGGCCCGCACCGAGGTCGGCGCGCTGACGAACACGACCATGGCGCTGACGTCGACGGACGGGACGAACCGTCTCACCGCCCTGCTGAACATCGGCGACGTCCCGCACACGTTCCCCGCAGGAACCGTCGCGCCGCACGACTGGATGATCGTCGAGTGATCTACGCCGTACTCGTCTATGCCCTCACCGTGCCCGTGGTGACCTCCTGGCTGGCCGGCGACCAGACGAATCCGCAGGCCAAGCAGCTGGAATCGGAGGGTGTCCCGCTGGACTACGTGATCCGCCCGCTGGGCCTCTCCCCCGGCCAGCAAGCCGCGATCGGCGTCGTGGCGGCTCTGCTCGCGGCCGCCGCGCTGGCCGTCGTGATCCGCGCGATCGTCCGGCGGCAGGTGGACGTGCTCTGGTGGATGGTGCTGCTGCCGCTCACCTGCGCCGGCGTGATCCTCGGCCTCACCTGGTCAACCCTGACGGCGGGCACGATCGGCGCGAACATCGGCGCGGGCCTGGCAACGATCTTCTTCCTGCCGTTCGCCGCGTGCATGCTGATCCTGGCCGCCCTGGCCGGCGTGGCGATCCGCAAAAGGCGGCAGCGGGTACCCGTCCCCACTGCCCCATAGCTCCCGTCGCACACGGCGGGCCAGCTCACAGTCCGGATACCTGCCCCCGCTACGGCTCGGACCCGCGAGCCGTAGCCCACGCAGGAAAAACGACCCGGATACCTGCCCCCGCTACGGCTCGGACCCGCGAGCCGTAGCCAGCGCACGAAAAACGACCCGGATACCTGCCCCCACTACGGCTCAGGACTGCGAGCCGTAGCCCACGCAGGAAAAACGGCCGGGACACCTGCCCCCGCTACGGCTCGGACCCGCGAGCCGTAGCTCGGGCAGGGCAGCGCGCCGGATTACCTGTCAGCGCTACGGCTCGGGCTTGGCGGGGCGCCTCATGACCGCGCGCGGGACGCCCGGCGGCGTTCACGCCCGTGTCACGGCGAGCAGGACGGCGGCCACCCCCTGGAGGACGGCGAGGACCACGGCGAGCAGGGTGATCGAGTAGCCGTACAGGGCGCCGGCGAGGACGCCGCCGCCGAGTGCGGCCACGCCCTGGATCGCCGCGAAGACGCCGTAGGCGGTGGCCCGGCGCGGCGCCGCGACGAGGTCGGCGACCAGGGCCTTGACGGTGGAGTCCTGCACGCCGACGGCGGCGCCCCAGAGCAGCGTGCCGGCCACGATGGCGGGCATGCTGCCGGCGAAGGCCAGGGCCGGCATCGCGGCGGCGAGGGCCGGCAGGGCGTACAGGACCTTGGGCCCCCAGCGGTCGTAGAGGTGACCGCTGAGCAGGGCCGCGACGGCGCCCGCGGCCATCGCGGCGGCGTAGAGCAGCGGCACGGTGGCGAGCGGGAGCCCGCCGGCCTCACTGGCGTGATACGAGATCAGGCCGAACGTGACGAGACCCGCGGTCGAGGCGGCCATCGCCACAGCGAAGAGGTAGAACCGAAGCGGCAAATGTCCGGAAATAATGCGGACGTCGTGTGACAGCGGTGCGGGGAACCGCGGACGCAGCCAGAACAGCAGCGCCATCGCGAGAGCGCCGGGAATCGCCAGCGCGGCCAGCGCCGACTGCAGCGTGAATGCCGCCACCAGGGCCGCCACCAGCAGCGGACCGGCGAAGGCCCCGATCTGGTCCAGGGCCTTGTGCACAGCGAAACCACGCCCGCGCCCGACCTGCCCGGCGGCCTCGGCGAGCAGCGTCGACTTCGCCGGCGACCGGATCGCCTTGCCGATCCGCTCGGCCACGATCAGCAGACCGGCCACCGCCAGCCCGGCGCCGCCGACGGCCGGGGCGAGAGCCAGCAGGGGCACGCACACCGCGGTCAGCCCGTACCCCAGGATTGTCAGGGTCCAATAGCGCGCGGTCCGGTCCGCGAGAGGACCGGAGACCAGCCGGAGCAGCAGCGCGGCGGCCTCACCGGCGCCGGTGATCAGCCCGACGACCAGGGCGGACGCGCCGAGCGTGCCGAGCAGCGGCCCGGTGATCGAGCGTGCGCCCTCGTAGACCATGTCGGCGGCGAGGCTGACCAGGCCGAAGGCGGTGATCGCCCGCCATGGGGACACGAGGGACTCCGATCGTCGTGGGTTCGATCGGCGCCATCATCCCGTCCGTGTCCTGCTGTCCTTGATCCACCCCACCAGCGCGTTGATCACCCCACTAGCCGCCGGACGGGTGCCAGACCGCCCGGCGAATCTCAGCCGTGCCGACGATGGAAGTGGGGCAGGTGGAAGTGGGGCCAGTGGAAACCGGCCCGGTGGTGGCCGTGGCCGCGCCCGTGGCGCGCCGGCGGCGGCAGCAACGCGATGCTACTGATCAAAAGACAGACCATCACCACCGTGCCGACCAGGATGTCGAGCAACATGCGGAACCTCCCCGGTACCGCTCGCTAGCTGGGACAACGGTCTTAGATCCACGGTCGCGCGCCGTCCGGGGCGCGTCAACCGGATTCGCCGAACCGGGTGGTTGGCATGTCTCCGGGGCCCGGTTGTGCCTAGGGTGGCGGTGAGGGGAGTACCTCCACCGAAGCGTGGCGGTCATCACGGGCACCCCTGTGTGCCCCCGTGCGCTGCCCGCCGATCACCGGCGGGTGAGGGAGACCTCGGACGCCGAGCCATGTCCGAGGAGGCCCCTTTGTCGCCGCTGTCCACCATTGCGTCCCCGCAACTCTGGGCGATCACCATCGTCGTGCTGCTGGCCCTGCTGGCCGCCGACTTCGCGATCACGCACCGACCGCACGACGTGGCGATGCGCGAGGCGGTCGGCTGGTCAATCTTCTATCTCGCGCTTCCGGGCGCGTTCGGGGTCCTGCTCTGGCAGGTGTACGGGCGGAGACCGGCCGTCGAGTTCTACACCGGCTGGGTCGTCGAGAAATCCCTGTCCGTCGACAACCTGTTCGTCTTCATGCTCCTGCTCGCCGCGTTCGCCGTGCCGCCGCAGCTCGCACAGCGGGTGCTGCTCTACGGCATCGCCGGCGCGCTGGTCCTCCGGGCGATCTTCATCGCGGCGGGCGCGGCAGTGCTGCAGACCGGCGCGTGGGCGTTCCTGCTGTTCGGGGCGGCGCTGCTGCTGACCGCCGGCAAGGTGCTGCGGGACGCGGCCCGGGACGAGGAGTACCACGTCGACATCGACACGATGCGCAGCGTCCGGCTGCTCCGCCGGTTGATGCCGGTGACCGGCGACTACCACGGTGGCCGGCTGACCGTACGCCTGAACGGACGCCGCACCCTGACCCCGCTCGCTCTCGTGGTCGTGGCCGTCTTCGTGACCGACCTGGTCTTCGCGGTCGACTCGGTGCCAGCGGTCTACGGGGTGACCGAGGACCCGTACCTGGTCTTCGCCACCAACGCGTTCGCCCTGCTCGGCCTCCGGGCGCTCTACTTCGTGCTGCGCAACGCGCTGGGCAGACTGCGGCACCTGGACTACGGGCTCGCGGTGATCCTCGGGTTCATCGGGGTGAAGCTGGTGCTGCACTGGGCGCACAAGGTCTGGCCGTCCGTGCCGGACATCCCGACCGAGCTGTCCCTCGTGGTGATCGCCCTGGCCCTCGCCACGGTGACGGTGACCAGTCTGGTGGCGAACCGCAGGGAGGCCGTCAAGGCGTCCGAAACCGCAAGTTGAGTTTGCAGGCCGGTGTGTGGCTGCCGTCACTCTCCGACGGCAGCATGAGAGCCAGCTCACCGAGCCTTCCGACTTGCGGTTTCTTTCCTCTTCCGCCCGAGGAGTCCGTCCATGATGGAGTTTCCCGCTGCGCGGCTGGTGGCCGCTCTCGCCACCGCCCTCGCACTCACCGCCTGTTCCGCGAACGACGATCAGCAGACCACCCCCGGCTCCGGCGCGACCCTCCGGGTCAACTGGGGCGGCTTCCCGGAGAGCTGGGCGCCCGGCGCCGAGGGCGAGGCCGGGTACACCCGCGTTCCGTACGAGAACCTGGTCGAGGTGGTGAAGGGCGAGGTCAAGCCGATGCTCGCCACCTCGTGGGAGCAGACCGACACCGCGCTCACCCTCAAGCTGCGGGAGGGTGTGGTCTTCCACGACGGCACCCCGTTCAACGCCGAGGCCGTCAAGGTCAACCTCGAGACGGTACGGGACGCGCCCGGCCCGTACGCCGGCCCGCTCAAGGTGATCAAGTCGATCGACGCCACCGACGACCTGACTGTGACACTGAACCTGACCGAGCCGACGCCGTCGATGCTCACCACGCTCTCCACCCGGGCCACCCCGATGACCAGCCCGAAGTCGATCGCCGACAAGAGCATCGCGCAGACCCCGGTGGGCACCGGGCCGTGGGCGTACGACGCCGGATCCTCGACGACCGGCACCCGGATGACCTTCACGGCGTTCGACAGGTACTGGGGTACCGCACCCGCTTTCAAGACCATCGCGCTGTACGCCATCCCGGACGACAACCAGGCGGTCGGCGCGCTCTCCAGCGGCGAGATCGACCTGAGCGACGTCGAGCCGAACGCGATCGACCGGCTCAAGGGCACGCCCGGCATGGAGACGCTGATGTACCCGGCGATCCGCAACAACCCGATGTTCTTCGACCGCGGTCCGGGCGGGGTCTTCGAGGACGTGAACGTGCGCCGGGCCGCCTGCTACGCGCTGGACACCGCCACGTACGTCAAGGTCGAGCCGGACATGGCGGTCCGCAGCCAGCATTTCGCCGAAGGCGAGCCGGGCTACAACCCGGCGGTCACCGGGTACACCCACGACCTCGCCCGGGCGAAGAGCCTCGCGGGCGGCAAGCAGATCAGCTTCGAGGTGCTGGCCGCGCCGTTCACGCAGAAGCAGAACGAGGTGTACGCGAGCCAGCTCTCGGCGCTCGGCTGGGACGTGAAGGTGCAGGTCGCGCCGCCGCCGCAGTGGGCCGCCACCTGGAACAGCGGTAAGTACCCGTACGGGCTGGGCGCCAACGACGAGCTCACCCCGTTCGACTGGTACCAGGCCTGGTTCGCCGCCGACGCGCCCGGCAATCCGTCCGGGACCGAGAGCCCGGCGCTGAAGGCCGCCGCCGACGCCGCGATCCAGGCCGGCGCCACGCCCGAGGCGAACGCGCTCTGGGCCGAGGTCACCAAGGTGATCGCGGACGAGGCGCTGACCTGTGCGCACATCGCCGGCCAGGAGACCCTCGCGTGGAACAGCGCCAAGGTCACCGGGGTCGCGGCGCCGGCCAACGCGTGGGAGCCGAACCTGGTCAACTACCGGGATCTGAAGCCGGCCGGGGCCTGAGCGAGTGAGCCGCCTCATCGCGTACCGTCTCGCCCTCGCCCTGCCGCAGCTCGCCGCGGTCTCCCTGGTGGTCTTCCTGCTCACCTATCTGATCCCCGGCAGCCCGGCCGCGGCGATCCTCGGGGAGCGCGCCGACCCGGAGAGCATCGCGCGGCTGGAGGCCCAGCTGGGCCTGGACCGCAATCCGCTGGTCCGGCTCGGCGAGTGGTTCAGCGGCGCGGCCGCCGGTGATCTCGGCACGTCGATCTCCTCGGCGCTGCCGGTCACCGACCTGCTGCTGACCCGGCTCCCGGCGACGCTGTCGCTGGCCTTCGGCGGAATGGTGGTCGCGACGGCCGCCGGGATCGGACTGGGCGTTCTCGCCGGTGTCCGGCCCGGCGGCCCGCGGGACCGCATCATCACGGCGGGCACGTCGGTGGGCCTGTCCGTGCCGGAGTTCTGGTTCGGCCTGATCCTTACCCTGCTCTTCGCAGTGGAACTGCGCTGGGTGCCGGTGGTCGGGTACGTCCCGCTCACCACCGACCCGGCCGCCTGGGCACGCGGCCTGATCCTGCCCTCGATCGCGCTCGGCATCGGCGCCGCCGCGCTCATCGCGCGGCAGACCCGCGGCGCCATGGCCGAGGCGCTCACCTCGCGCTACGTCGACACGCTCACCGCGGCGGGCGTGCCACGCCGAAAGATCATCGGGTACGCGTTCAAGAACGCGATGGTGCCCGTCCTGGCAACGATGGGCATCACGTTCCGGATCCTCTTCGCGACCAGCCTCGTGGTGGAGGTGGTCTTCGCCTTCCCCGGCGTCGGCAACCTGCTGCTGACCAGCGTGATCGGCAAGGACTTCCCGGTCGTCCAGGGCGGCGTGCTGATCGTCGCGGCCCTGGTGATCGCGGTGAATCTTCTCATCGACGTGGGCTACGGCCTGCTCAACCCCCGGGTGCGTCCACAATGACCACATCTCGCCGGCTGCTGAGCCGGTTGCGCGGTCAGCCGGTGACCCTGGCCGCCCTCGCCTTCCTCGCGCTGCTGGCCGTCGTCGCCGTGGCGGCGCCGCTGCTCGCCCCGTACGAGCAGGACCGCACCGACTTCGACGCGCTGCTCCAAGGTCCGTCCGGCGAGCACTGGCTCGGCACCGACGACCTGGGGCGCGACACGTTCAGCCGGATCCTCCACGGCGCCCGGGTGGCGCTGCTCGTGGCGGTCGGCTCGGTCACCGTGTCGATGCTGATCGGGGTGCCGCTCGGTCTGCTGCTCGGCTATCGCGGCGGCTGGTCGGACCGGATCGGCTCCCGCTTCCTGGACATCGCCGACGCGCTGCCCGGCATGCTCCTCGGCTTCGCGGTGATCGCGATCCTGGGTCGCGGGCTGGGCAACCTGATGCTCGCGATCGGCCTGATCTTCTGCGGCAGCTTCGCCCGGATGACGCGGGCCGTGACGCTCGCCGAACGGGAGAAGCTCTACGTCGACGCGGCCCGGGTCGGCGGCCTGCGCACCTCGGCCATCCTGTTCCGCCAGGTGCTGCCGAACCTGGCCGGTCCGCTCGCGGTGCAGGCGGCGATCTTCCTGGGCTCGGCGATCATGGTGGAGTCGGCGCTGAGCTTCCTCGGGCTGGGGCTGGACACCAGTCAGGCGTCCTGGGGCGGCATGCTCGGCGCGGCCTCGGAGGACCAGGCCACACAGCCGTTCCTGCCGTTCCCGCCCGGGGTGGCGATCGTGCTGACGGTGCTCGCCTTCAACCTGGTCGGCGACGGCATCAGCGCGGCGTTCGCCGGCGGCGCGGTCCGGCCGGCGCGTGGGCGAGCACGGCGCCGGCGTACGCGGCCGGCCGTCGCGCCCCTGACCACCGCGCCCCCAACCACCGCGCCGCAGGCCGCAGCCTTCCCGGCCGGCCCTCCCCCACCCGCGCCGCCGGCAGCAGCGTTCCCGGCCGCCTCTCTCCCGGCCGCCATCCCTTCTCCCGCCATCCCTTCTCCCGCGATCCCCTCTCCCGCGATCTTGGAACCTGGTGGGGTTCTGGAGCTTCGGGACGTCACCGTCGCCCTCGACTCGGGCGTGCCGCTCGTCCGGGACGTCTCGATCAGCCTGCGCCGGGGTGAAGTGCTCGGGCTGCTCGGCGAGTCCGGATCCGGCAAGTCGATGACCGCTCGCGCCGCGCTCGGCCTGCTCCCGCCCGGGATCAGCCTGGCAGCCGGCTCGATCCGCTTCGAGGGGCGGGAACTGGCCGGACTGTCCGAGAAGGAGCTGCGCGGGATCCGGGGCAACGGCATCGCCGTCGTCTTCCAGGATCCGCTCGCCGCGCTGTCACCGGTGCACACCGTCGGCAAGCAGATGTGCGACGTGATCCGTACCCACTTCCGGGTCTCCGCGGCGCAGGCCCGCACGAAGGCCGCCTCGTTGCTGGAGCGGGTCGGTGTCGAGGATCCGGAGCGGCGGCTCGGCGACCATCCGCACCAGTTCTCCGGAGGCATGGCGCAGCGGGTGGCGATCGCGATGGCCCTCGCGACCGAGCCGCGGGTGCTGATCGCCGACGAGGCGACGTCGGCGCTCGACGTCACCACCCAGAGCCAGGTTCTCGATCTGCTGCTGGACCTGCGCGACTCGCTCGACATGACGATTCTGATCATCACGCACGACCTCGGGGTGGTCGCGGAGTCGTGTGACCGGGTGGTGGTGATGTACGCGGGCGAGGTGGTCGAGGTCGCCGGCACCTCGGTGCTGTTCGACCGGCCCCGGCATCCCTACACCGCCGCGCTGCTCGCCGCGAACCCGAGCGCCGACGGGAAGGCGGACCGGCTGCCGACCATTCCCGGACGGGTGCCGCCGGCCGGCGAGTGGCCGTCCGGCTGCCATTTCGCGAACCGCTGTTCGTTCGCCGTGCCGCAGTGCTCGACCGGCGCGGTCCCCCTTGACGAGGACGTGCGCTGCGTGCGCGCGACGGAACTGGTGCTCGGACGATGACATTACTGGAAATTTCTGACTTGTCGATCAGCTACTCCTCCGGCTTCATCAAGCGCCGCCGTTTCGACGCCGTCGACGCGGTCAGCTTCGACGTGGCGGCCGGCGAGACACTGGGCCTGGTCGGCGAGTCCGGGTCGGGCAAGAGCACCACCGGACGGGCGATCCTCAAGCTCCTCACTCCGGACGCCGGGACGATCCGGTTCGACGGACGGGACATCACCACGATGGGGCTGGAGTACCGGCGTGCCGTACAGGCAATTTTTCAAGATCCGGCAGCGTCGCTGAATCCGCGGCAGGTGGCCGGTGACGCGGTGCTCGCGCCGCTGCGCCGGCATGGACTGGACCGGCCTCGGGAGCGGGCCGCCGAGGCGTTCGAGCAGGTCGGCCTCTCCGCCGGGCACATGAGCCGGTACCCGGCCGAGCTCTCCGGCGGTCAGCAGCAGCGGGTCGCGATCGCCCGGGCGCTCGCGCTCGGCCCCCGGCTCGTGGTCTGCGACGAGGCGGTCAGCGCGCTCGACCTCTCCACCCAGAGCCAGATCATCAACCTGCTCGCCGATCTGCGGGCGTCGACCGGGGTGAGCTTCCTCTTCATCGCGCACGACCTCGGCATCGTCCGGCATCTGTCCGACCGGATCGCGGTGATGCTGGCCGGCCGCCTGATCGAGATCGGACCCGCGGAGGCGCTCTTCGAGCACCCGCGGCATCCGTACACCCGGTCCCTCCTGGCGGCGACGCCGGCGGCTCATCCGTCCGAGCGGGAGGAGCATCGGGTACGGCGCGCCGCGTACCGGCCGCTGCACCGGGGCGCGCCGATCAGGCGTGGTGAGGCGGGTTGCCCGTTCCGGGCCCGATGCGGGCGGGTCATGGAGGTCTGCTCCACCGAGACCCCGCCGGTCCACGACGTCGGCGACGGGCAGCACGTCGCCTGTCATCTCTACAGCGAGGCCTTCTCCTCGCTGAACCGGCGCCGGATCTGATCCACCGCCGCGCTCACCGTCGCCACGTGCGGGCGGGCGTGCGCGAACGAGGCGACGGCCGCGTCGAGATCGCCGGCGCGGGCGTCGTCCTCCAGCCGGCCGCAGGCCAGCGTCGCGGCGCCGGCGCCCAGGTTCGCCATGATGCCCTTCAGCTGGTGCGCCTCGGAGCGCAGTTGCGCGGCGTCGTCGAAGGCGAGCGCGTGCGCGATCCGGTCGAGGTGCTCGGGGATCTTCCCGGCGAGCGCGCCGAGCAGACCGTCCAGCGCGGAGGCCGTCGCCGCCGGGTCCGGGCCCCGCAACTGGTCCAGCCGTTTGTCGATCTCGCCCATCACGGTGCCGACGTCCTGCGCCGGCAGCCGGCTGGTCCAGCGGTCCAGCACCCGGGCCACGTCGCTCGGCACGAGCGGCTTGGCGATGTGCGCGTCCATGCCGGCCGCGAGGCAGCGGGCCCGGTCCTCGGCGAGGGCGCTCGCGGTCAGCGCGATGATCGGCACGTGCCGGCCCTCCGGCTCGCGGCGGCGGATCTCCGCGGTGGCCGCGTAGCCGTCCATCTCCGGCATCAGGCAGTCCATGAAGATCGCCTGGTACTCCTGGCGTGTCGCGAGCTCGACCGCCTCCCGGCCGTTGACGGCGACGTCCGCGGTGTAGCCGAGGTTGGCGAGCACGCCGAGCGCGACCGTACGGTTGATGTCGTTGTCCTCCACGAGCAGCAGGTGCCCGCGGCCCGTCGGCGTCTCGCCCCCGGCGCCGCCGGCCGGTTCCTCGGTGCCGCCGGTGAGCACACCGACCAGGGCGTCGTAAAGCTGGGACTGCCGCAGCGGCTTGGCGAACGCCGCCGAGAAGCTCTCCGGGTCGGGTTCGCCGGGCAGACGGTGTGCCTCGTCGGCGAGCAGGATCATCTTCGGCGGCGGGCACCCGGGCGGCGCGATGGCGAATCCGGCCAGGTTTAGGTGGTCCGCCTCGGCCGTGCCGATGTCGACGATGACCAGGTCGATCGGACGTCCCGCCGCGGCGGCCTCCCGCAGGGCCGCTTGGGCGCCGGGTACGTCACCGGCCGTCGCCGCTCGCATCGACCAGCCGGTGAGCTGGTCGGTGAGCACGTTGCGGTCCTGCTCGTCGCGGTCCACGATGAGGACCCGCAGGCCGTCCAGGGAGTGCCGCTCGGTGAGGTCCAGATCGTCCCGGGCGGTACGCAGCGTGACAGTGAACCAGAACGTGCTGCCGTTGCCCGGCTCGCTGTCCACGCCGATGCTGCCGCCCATCAGCTCCACCAGGTCCCGGCTGATGGCCAGGCCGAGCCCGGTGCCGCCGAAGCGCCGGGTGGTGCCCGCGTCGGCCTGGGTGAACGCCTCGAAGAGCTCCTCCTTCCGCCCCGTGTCGATGCCGATGCCGGTGTCGCGTACCTCGAAGCGGATCGGCACCGCGTCCGGCCCGGTGCTCTGCCGCTCGTCGAGCGCGGCCGTGACGGTGACCCGGCCCTCGGTGGTGAACTTGACCGCGTTGCCGGCCAGGTTGAGCAGCACCTGGCGCAGCTTGGCCGGGTCGCCGCAGACCGTTTCCGGCAGCCGCGGGTCGCAGACGCCGTCGACCGTGACCGCGTCCCGCGTGCCCGGCGGCGCGACGAGCGACACCACGTCGTCGACGAGCCGGCCGACGCCGAAGTTCGCCTCCTCCAGCAGGACCTTGCCGGCCTCCAGCTTGGAGAAGTCCAGCACGTCGTTGATCACGGCGAGCAGTGTGGATCCGGCGGCGCTGATGCCCTCGGCGTACCGTCGCTGCTTCTCGTCGAGGTCGGAGCCGAGCAGCAGCCCGGTCAGCCCGATCACGCCGTTCATCGGGGTCCGGATCTCGTGGCTCATCGACGCGAGGAACTGCGACTTCAGCCGGGCCGTCTCGATCGCCTGGTCGCGAGCCTCGGCGAGGGCCTGCTCGGTCTGCCGCCGGGCGGTGATGTCGCGGACGAAGCCGTGGAAGTGCACGCCGCCGTCGTGGCCGATGCGCCACATGGTCAGCTCGACCGGGATCTCGTGGCCGTCACGGTGGGTGGCGGCCATCTCGGTGGGCCGGTCGAGCAGCCAGTCCCACCGGCCGTCGAGCAGCCGGCGCAGCGCGGACCGGTACCGCACCGGCAGCACGGTGTCGGCCACGTTCCGGCCGATGATCTCGTCGCGGCTCCAGCCGAAGAGGTGCCCGGCCTGCCGGTTCCACTCCGAGATCAGGCCGTCGTCGTCCATCGTGAAGAACGGGTCGCTGGCCGCCCCCATGATCATTTCGAGCTGTTCGCGTTCCAGCCGCAGGCGCTGCTCGGCACGGACCCGGGCGGTGATGTCGTGCGCGACAGTCGACACCCCGATCACCGAGTCGTCGGTGTCGCGCATCGGCGCCATGCTGAGCGAGACCTCGATGATCGAGCCGTCCTTGCGCTGCCGGCGCGTCTCGAACCGGCTCAGGGCCTCGCCGGCGAAGACCCGTGCCAGCAGCTCACGCTCCTCGTGCTTGCGGTCCGGGGGCAGCAGCCGGGTCACGTCGCTGCCGACCATCTCCTCGGCCGTGTACCCGTAGAGCCGTTCGGCGCCCGGGTTCCAGGTCCGGATCGTGCCGTCCAGCGCCTTGCTGACGATCGCGTCCTGGGAGGCCTCGACGATCGCGGCGAGGCGAGCGTTGATCTCCGACTGGAGGCGTCGCTCGCTGGACGCCTGCCGGGTGGCCCGGTTCTGCTCGGAGACCTCGGTGCTCACCCCGAAGATCGCGTACGGGCGGTGGCGGCGGTCCCGGAGCGCGTACAGGGTGGTGACGTACCGGCGGGTGCGCTCGAAGTCGACGACCTCGTCCTCGAAGGCGAGCGGGCCGTCGGCGGCGAGCACCATCCGGTCGCGCCGCCGGTACTCGGCGAGCTTCTCGGGCGGGTGCACCTCGTGGTCGTACCGGCCGGCGGCGACACCGGGAGGGACCTCGTGCAGGCGCTCGTACGCGCCGCTGACCAGCCGGTACCGGCCGTTCACGCTCTTCACGAACGCCGGCGTCGCGGTCTGCTCGAGGATCGCGGCGAGGTAGAAGTACTGGTCGAGACGGCGGCCCGCACGACGCAGCAGCTCACCGCCGATCGTCACGCCGGCGCCGGCCAGGCCCCCGGCGATCAGCCCGTACCGGACCCAGGCCGCCTTGCGCACGACGCCTCTCCCCCAGAGTGCAGTCAAGTCGATGCAGCCGACTCGGTGCAGTCGAGTCAGTGCAGTCAAGTCAGTGCAGTCAAATCAGTGCAGTCACGTCAACATGTCGCGGTCTGTTGAGTTGACTCGTCAACATGTCGCCATGAGAGTTGATTCAGAGTCAACCTACATGTGAATAAATTCTGCTTTATCCTATTAGAGAAACATTAGCCCCATTGCGGAAAAACACCACATCGTTAAGGGGTACGCCGTGGCGACAGTGATGGTCGTCGACGACGTGGCTGCCAATCGGGACATCGTCCGGATGCTCCTCGGGTTTCGCGGCCACGACGTCATCGAGGCGCGGGACGGGGCCGACGCGCTCCGGCTGGCCCACGTCCACCACCCCGACGTCGTGGTCTCCGACGTGCTGATGCCCGGCATCGACGGACTGGAGCTGGTGCACCGGCTGCGCTCCGACCCGGACAGGCTGGCCGCCCAGGCGCCGGTCATCTTCTACACCGCGAACTATCTGGAACCGGAGACCCGGCCGATCGCCGAGGCCTGCGGGGTCAGCCAGGTGGTGCTGCGCTCGCAGGACCCGCACACCCTGCTGGAGGCGATCGACACCGCCCTGGCACAGGGCCCGGTCCTGATCGACGTGCCGGCCGCCGCCGACGAGAAGTTCGCCCAGGCCCATCTGCACGCCGTCAACGCCAAACTGATCGAGAAGGTACGCGCCCTGCACGACACCGAACGGCGTTTCGAGGCGATGGCCGTCGCGTCCCCGGTCGGTATCGGCATCCTCGACACGCACGGCACCGCTGACTACATCAACGAGCGGTTCACCGAGATCATGCAGATGCCGCAGGAGAGCCTGCTCGGCCAGGGCTGGCTGGACTGCCTCGACGACGCCGCGCAGGACGCCGCGCTCAGCCTGCTGCACGGCGCCGGCGACACCGCTGAGCTGCGCTTCGACCACCGGATCACCTGGCCGGACGGGACGACCCGGCGGCTGCGGCTGCACCTGCGGCAGATCCACGACGACGATGACGGGCGGCTCGCCGGCGGCGTGCTGATGGTCGACGACGTCACCGACCTGGTCTCCGCCGAGGAACGGCTCCGCGAGGAGATCATGCGCCGGCAGGAGGACTCCCGGCATCGCGACGCCGAACGCCTGGACAGCCTGCGCCGGATGGCCGGCGGGACCGCGCACGACTTCAACAACATCCTCGGCGCGATCCTCGGCTACACGAACCTGGCCATCGAGACGATCAACGACGGGCTCGAGGACGGCACCATCCCGGCCGACACCGCCGAGTCGCTCCTCGGCGACCTGCGGCACGTGGTGAAGGGCGGCGAACGGGCCAAGGGGCTCACCAAACAGCTGCTCGCCTTCGGCCGCCGGGAGATCATCCAGCCGGCCCCGATCAACCTGAACACGCTGCTGCGCGACGCCACCCCGTCGCTGCGCGAGACCGCCGGCGACGCCGAGCTGGTCCTCGACCTCGACCCCGCGCTGCCCGACGTCAAGGCCGACCCCGCGCAGATCAGCCAGGCGCTGCGCAGCCTGGTCCGCAACAGCGCCGAGGCGATGCCGTCCGGCGGGACCGTCACCATCACCACGTCGGCGCAGGACGACATGGTCACGGTCAGCCTCACCGACACCGGCACCGGCATGCCGCAGCACGTTCTGGACCGCGCGTTCGAGCCGTTCTTCAGCACCAAACCGGCCGGCAGCACGGCCGGCCTCGGCCTCTCCACCGCGCACGGGATCATCAGCCAGGCCGGCGGCCAGCTCACCCTGCGCTCGCGGGAGGGCCGGGGCACCACCGCCACCTTCACCCTGCCCGCCCTGGTCACCGAGACGCCGGCGCCGCCGCCGTCGCCCACCGGGACGGACGAGACGGGCGGCGAGACCCTGCTGCTCGTCGACGACGAGGCGGCAGTCCTTCAGGTCTCGGCCCGGATCCTGTCCAGCGCCGGTTACGACGTGCTCACCGCGAACGACGCCGGCGAGGCCCTGCGCATCCTGGAACAGCACCCCGGACACGTGTCCGCCCTGGTCACCGACGTGGTGATGCCCGGCATGAACGGCCGGCAGCTGGCCAAGGTCGCCGCGATGCGCCAGCCCAGCCTCTCGATCGTCTTCGTCTCCGGATTCGCCGAGTCACTGATCGACGAGAACGGCAACAACCTGGAGCCCGGATCCACCATCCTGGCCAAGCCGTTCGACCGGGAAGCCCTGGTCAGCACGGTACGGGGTGCGTTGAACGCCACACCGCACAGGTGACCCACAGGTTGCCGCCGACGGGTGTCCCCTAGCATCCTTGGCCCGGCGGCCGACAGTGCCCGCCCGATCCCGAGGAGGACCCCGGTGAGCACAGCAGGTGAGCCCCGGCCCCCGGTTGACGACGCGCTGACCGTGCGCCTGCCGGCGCAGGCCACCGGCTCGACCGTGCCCACCGACTCGACGCCCACCGACTCGACCGTGCGGCTGCCGGCGCAGGCCACCGGCTCGCACGACGTCCTCGACAGCTCGGACCCGGCGCCGCCGTCCGCTCCCGAGGCTCCCCGCAGCCGCCGGCGGGCGCTGATCGCCGGCGCCGCGGTGCTGGTCCTCGCGGCCGGCGCCAGCACCGCCGTGACCTGGGCCTACCGCGGGGAGGTGCCGCTCGGTGTCACGGTTCTCGGCGCTGACCTGGGCGGATTGAGCCGTACCCGGGCCGCCGCCGAACTCCGCACCCACCTGGCCGCCGACGCCCGGCTCAGCCAGCCGGTCACGGTGAAGGTCGCCGACCGCGAGGCCAGCGTGAAACCGGCGGACGTCGGCCTGGTCGTCGACGTCGACGCCACCATCACGGCCGCGGCGAAAGGCCGCCCGTCCCCGTTCGGCGAGCGCGCGGTGCCACCGGTCGTCGCCGTCGACCCGGACCTGCTGGACGCGGCCCTGCGCGAGTCCCTCGGCAAGATCGGCGAGCTGATGACGAAGCCGGCCGTGGTCTTCGACGGGGTGAAGCCGCGGGCCGTGCATCCGGTGGCCGGTCGTGACCTGGACCCGGCCCGGACCGCCGCGACGATCCGGGAGAGCTGGCCGGCCAGCCGGGAGGTCACCGTCCCGCTGGCCGAGGTGCACCCGGCCACCACCGCCGCCGAGGTGGACCAGCTGGTCACCGACCTGGCCGAACCGGCGGTCTCCGGCCCGCTCACCATCACCACGGACGCCGGCGCCGTGCGGGTTCCGCCGGCCGCCATCGCGAAGAGCCTGGTCCTGACGTCGGACAAGACCGGGCGGATCGAGCCGCGCGTCGACGCGAAGAAGCTGCGGGCCGCCATCGCGAAACCGCTCGCCAAGGTGGAGAAGAAGGCCAAGGACGCGCGGTTCAGCCTCAAGGGCGGCAAGCCGTCGATCGTCGGCGGCGCCGACGGCACCGCTGTCGACCTGGCCGCGATGGCGCCGGAGATCCTCACCGTGCTGCGCAGCACGACGGAGCGGTCGGTCGCCGCGACGGTGACCCGCGCCGAGCCCGAGCTCACCGCTGAGGACCTGGGCAAACTCGGCGTCAAGGAGAAGATCTCGACGTTCACCACCAAGTTCACCGGTGGGCTCTCCTCGCCGCGCAGCCAGAACATCGTGCAGGCCGCGAAGCAGGTCGAGGGCACGCTGGTGCTGCCCGGCGAGACGTTCTCGCTGAACAAGCACACCGGCGAGCGCGGCTACAAGCAGGGTTACCAGGACGCCCCGGTGATCCTCGGCGGCAAGCTGACCCCCGGCGTCGGCGGCGGCGTCTCCCAGTTCACCACGACGCTCTTCAACGCCACGTACTACGCCGGCCTCAAGGACGTCGAGCACAAGCCGCACTCGTACTACTTCGACAGGTACCCGGCCGTCATCGAGTCCACGATCTTCTACCCGGACCTGGACTTCAAGTTCAAGAACGACAGCCCGTACGGGGTACTGCTCGACACCGCCTGGACCAGGAACAGCATCACCGTCTCGGTGTGGAGCACCAAGGTCTGGGACAAGGTGTCCACCGAGTGGAGCAAGCGGCGCAACATCACGTCGCCGCGGACGATCACCCTGCCGGCCGGCCCGAGCTGCATCGCCACCGGTGGTCTGCCCGGTTTCACCCAGGACGCGTACCGGCTGTTCGAGCGGGACGGCAAGGTCGTGAAACGGGAGAAGTTCACCTGGAAGTACGACGCCGAGCCGAACTACATCTGCGGCGGAGCGGACGACTCAGCGGGCTGACCCGGCGCGCCGGATCAGCCCGTACCTGATGGTCAGTTCTTTGTCTGATCAGTTCTTTGTCCCTGAGACGACCAGGTTGAAGCCGGTGTCGGCGGCGACGATCGGATTCTCGAAGCCTGCCTCGGCCAGCAGGGCCAGGCGCGTGGACGGGCCGCCGAGCGTGCCGAGCCCGTAGGCGCCGGGCTGCCCCAGCGACGTCGGGGTGCAGAGGGCGGTCGACGAGGCGTACCCGATCCGGGTGATCGGCATGCCGATCGTGCTGGTCCAGTCGTCGGCCGACCACGGCTCGACCGCCACCACGATCCCACCCGGGTTCAGCGACGCGTGCGCGGCCCGCAGTGCGGCGACCGGGTCGCCCATGTCGTGCAGCGCGTCGAAGAAGACCACCACGTCGAACGGCCCGTGCCCGGCGACGCCGGCCGAGTCCGCGACGTGGAACGAGACGTTCGCCGGGCTGCCCGCCTCGATCGCCCGGGCCCGCGCGGTCGCGACCGACGGCTCGTGGAGGTCGAATCCGGCGACCGTGGACGACGGCCAGGCGCGGCCGATCAGCAGGCTCGCGAACCCGTGCCCGCAACCGACGTCCGCGATCCGGGCGCCCGCCTCCAGCTTGGCGATCAGACCGGGTACGGCCGGGAACCACGCCTGGGCGAGCTGGTTCACGTACGCGGTCCGGAAGTACCGCTCGATGCCGTGGTAGGTGCACCCCGGCACCTCGTCGCCGCTGAGCCCGCCGGTGCCCCGGAACGCCACCTCCAGGTTCTCCAGCGACTGGAAGTACCCGGCGATGATCTCGCCGGCCGCGACCAGGTAGGCCGGCGAGTCCACCACCGACAGCGCCAGCGCGTGCTCGAGCGGCAGTTCGTAGGTGTCCCCGTCGATCGTCAGGTACCCGGAGACGGCCTGCTGCCGGAGCCATTCGGTGACCAGCCTCGGATGCAGGCCGGTGCGCCGGGCCAGCTCCGCGGCGGTGATCGGGCCGGCGCCGGTCAGAGCCCGGTAGAGGCCCAGGCGGTCGCCGAGGACTGTCATCGCGGTGCTCGCCGCGCCGGCGAAGTCGGTGATCAGCTGCCCGGCGAAGGCCTCCACGCGGGCCTCGTCGATGGTCGGTGTCTGCTGCGTGTCTGTCGTCATGCCCTCACGATGCGGCCTGGCGCTTGCTGATCCCTTGCGGCGCCCTTGCCGGCCCCTGTCAGCCCCGGCCCGGGGCTTTTGGCGGCCGCAGTCAGCCCAGGCCCGGGGCTTTTGTCGGCCCCTGTCAGCCGGTCCAGCGCGAACCGGACCGGATCGCGCATCTCACCGGGCGTGCCGATGCCTGGGCTGGTGGCCGGGCCGCGCAGGCGGGCCAGCCGCTCCCGGTCCGGGCCCATCACCGCGGGCGCGAACGGGTCGGCGTCGGCCGCTGCCACCAGCGCCGCGGCCGCCTCCGGATCGCCCAGAGCGGCGAGCAGCTCGGCGATGAGCCGCACCATCGTCCACACCTGGGCGGTCATGTTCACGTTGCGGACCGCGACGATCGTCTCCCGGCAGGCGGTGACGGCCTCCTCGTACCGCCCCAGCCGGATCAGGACGGCGGCCCGCGCGACCCGGGCCACGTTGCCGCCGTAGACCTGGTTCACCCGGTCGTTCGCGGCGATCGACCGGTCGTACCAGGCGAGCGCCTCCGCGGGGGCACTGCCCGCGACCAGCTCACCGCGGGTGAACGGGACGAAACCGTCCAGGCCGTCGGTGTCCAGGTGCGCGGCGTACCGGTCCAGCCAGGCCAGCCCGGTGTCCGGGTCGCCGCCGTACACGTCCATCAGCGCCGCGCAGCAGATCCCGGTGGCCCGGGCCCAGCGCGGCGAGCCCGGGTCGGTCGCCATCCGCTCGGCGTCGGCGCGCACGTCGGCGGCCCGGCCGGCGAACATCGCGTTGGAGATCCGGACGACCAGCGCGCCCCAGCGCAGCGGATGGTCGCCCGGCATCCGGTCGAGAACCGCGGTGAGCAGCCGGTCCGCCTCGGCGAGGTTGCCGCGCAGCCACTCCGCGTTGCCGGCGGCCAGGCCGCGCAGGATCTCGCTCTCGGTCTCGACCCGATCCGGTTTCCAGCCGGCCAGTTGCTCGGTGAGTCCCGGATCCGGCGCATCCGAATTGATCACGGCAAGCAGTGCGGCCATCCTCGCGCCGTCCCGGTCGTCGTGCTGGTCGTCGTGCTGGTCGCCCAGCCATTGCAGGGCCTCCTGCAGGTTCGCCAGCTCGCGGCGCATCGTGGGCGTGGTCCACGGGTCGCGGTCCCGGCCCCGGCGGACCAGCTCCTGCGCCAGGTCGAGCATCCACCGGGCGTGCGCGGCGCGGGCCTTTCCCTCCTCGTCCGGTCCGAGGTGACCGATGCCGACGTGCCGCACGGTCTCCAGCAGCCGATAGCGGGGCTGCTCAGCGCTGAGATCACAGGTCACCAGCGAGGCGTCGACGAGCTCCGCGAGCAGCGGCTCGGCGTCAGCGCCGGCTCTCGACGCGCCGGTTTCCGACGCGCCGGCTCTCGACGCGCCGGTTTCCGACGCGGCGCTCTGGAAGTAGGGCAGCGCGTCCAGGCCGAAGCCACCCCGGCACACCGCGAGGTGGTCCAGCAGGCGTTGCGCCGCCGGGTCCAGCAGACGGTACGACCATTCGACGGTCGCCGAGACCCCGGTGGCCCGATCGCCACCGCGTGCCGGGTCGAGCACGTTGAGCCCGGCTCCCAGCCGGTCCCGCAGATGCGCTAGGCCGAACACCGCCTCACGCCGTGCCGCCAGCTCCACCGCCAGTGGCAAGCCGTCGACCAGCTCGCAGATCTGGGCGGCCAGTTCACGCGTACGCACATCGTCCCGGAAATCCGCACGCAGCAAGGCCGCGCGGTCGCAGAAAAGCGCGACCCGGTCGGAAGCCGGCAGCGGGCCGATCCGGATGACCCGCTCCCCCGCCACATCGAGGCGCTGGCGGGACGTCGCCAGCACCCGCACCTCCGGACAACGGGCGATCAGCTCGCTGACCAGGGCTCGGACCGCGTCGAGCAGATGCTCACAGTTGTCCAGCACGAGCACCGACGGACTCGCCCCGAGCCGCTCGGCCAGCGCCGTGACACCGCCGCGCGGTGCGGCGCGCATGCCCAGCGCCCCGGCGACCGCCGCCGCCACGTCCGCCGGAACCGAGCGCTCGGCCAGCTCCACGACGAGCTCGTCGCCGCTGAGCGCCTCGGTCATCAGCCGGGTCTTGCCGACCCCACCCGGACCGATCAGAGTGATCACCCGGTCGGTGTCCAGCGCGGTGCGGATCGCGGTGAGCTCGGCGGTCCGGCCGAAGAAGCGGTCCGCGCTCCTCGGCCGGGCTCGGCGGTGCGATCCCGGATCCTCTTCGAGGATCCTCCGCTGCATGTCGATCATGGCGGGCGACGGGTCCAGGCCGTAGTCCGCCGACATCCTTTCCCGGTACGCCCTGACCACCGCCAACGCCTCCGGGGTACGGCCGGTCGCGTGCAAGGCGCGCATGAGCAGCAGATGTGGCCGTTCCCGCAACGGTTCCGCGAGGGCGAGGGCCTCGATCTCGGGTAGCGCCTCGGCCGCCCACCCCGCGTCGATCCGCCGGTCCAGACACTCCTCGCGCAGGTGGCGGCGCCACTCGGCGAGCCGGGCCACATCCGGCGCGAACGCGAGCCGGTCCGCCACGTCCGACAGCGGATCCCCCCGCCACACGTCGAGCGCCGCGGCGAGCGTGGCGGCGGCCAGGTCGGCGGGCTGGTGACGGGCCCGGGCGATCAGCCGCTCAACCCGGTCGACGTCCAACCCGTCGCCGTCCCCGGCGTGGTCGTCGCTTGTCAGCGCGAGCCGGTAGCCGCCCGACTCGCGGCGGATCACGTCACCACCGGTGTGCCGCCGGAGCCGGGACACATAGCTGTGCAGATTGCCGAGCGCGTTGTCCGGCGGCTCACCCTCCCAGAGCGCGTCGATCAGCTCGGCGACCGAAACCGGGCGGCCGCCGGCGAGCGCGAGACGGGCGAGCAGGACGCGCTGCGGCATTCCGGTGAGCGGGATTGGGACACCGTCACGGGTCAACTCGACCGGTCCCAGCACCCCCACCCGGATCCCCACCGGGCCATTCTCCCCGGCCGTCACCACCGATGACCAGTAGTTATCCGCTCCCCGACACAGCACTGTGCACCAGCCGGACCAGCCGGACCAGCCGGACCAGCCGGCCCGGAGCGCGCCGGCTGAAAGCAAGACCGGGCCGTAGCTGGCGCAGGTCATCACACCGGATAACCGCGCTCACCTACGGCTCGAACCACCCAGCCGTAGCTGGCGCAGGCCACCACACCCGAATAGCCACGCTCAACTACGGCTCGCACCACCCGGCCGTAGCTCAATCAGGTCACCGGCCTTGATGACCTGCCTGCGCTACGGCTCGGCGGCAGCGCAGCGCAGCGACGGCCACGGCCACGGGCACGGCCACGGCAACGGGCACGGCAACGGCCATGGCCACGGCAACGGGCACGGCGACGGCAGCGGCAACGATCGCGGCCTGGGGACTGTCCAAGGTCACCCGCGACGCTTCCGGGACGGGCGCCGGATAGGGTCGGGCGGTGCGGACGAAGCAGCAGCTGACCGACGACATCCGGAGCGAGCGGCGCGCCGCGCTCGTGGTCAACGCGCGGTCGCGGCGGGGGCGGCAGTTCTACGATGACGCGCACGCCCGGCTGCAGGCGGCCGGGTTCAAGCTGCTCGGATCCTACGGCGTCGAGGGCGATCTGGAGCGGAGCCTTCAGCAGGCGATCGACCTCGGCCCGGACCTGCTCGTGGCCGGTGGCGGCGACGGGACGATCAGCACGGCGGGGCGGATGCTGGCGCACCGGGACATGGCGCTCGGGCTGCTGCCGCTCGGCACCACCAACAACTTCGCGCGGACCGTCGGCATCCCGCCGGACCTGGACACGGCCGTCGCGACGATGACCGAGGGCGCGGTGATCGATGTGGACCTCGGGATCGCCGGTGACATGCCGTTCACCAATCATGTCGGCGTCGGCCTCTCCGCCGAGGTGATGATCAACGCGCCGAGCCGGCTCAAGAGGGCGATCGGGCGGTTCGCGTACCCGATCACCGCGCTGGGCCTGTTGAGAAAGCACAGACCACTGCGGGCGACGGTTCGCGCCGGCGGGCGGGAGATCGTCTTCGCCACCCACCAGGTGTACGTGGCGAACGGTGGTTTCCACGCCGGCCGGCCGATCACCGCTGACGCGCACGCCGACGACCGGCTGCTGGTGGCCTACCCGGTGGGCGGCGCGACCCGCCGTGAGCTGCTGCGCGAGACGGCCCGCAACGCGTTGACGGGCCACCGCCGTACCCTCCATGAACGTCCTTTTCTCGCGGTCGGCGAGCTGTGGCTGGAGACGGATCGGCCGGCGGCGGTCGAGGTGGACGGTGAGCCCTGCGGGCAGACGCCGCTGCGGATCGCCCTCGATGCGAACGCGCTGCGGATCATGGCGCCTCCGGGTACTGAAGATCACTGACACAGCATGTTGGGTTGCGCGAACGAACGCCCGCCCAGATATGGTGTCTCCCGCAGCTGGTTCGGCCCCGCGCGAGCGGACGCCGAGGCAAGAGGGAATCCGGTGGAAGTCCGGAACTGCCCCGCAGCGGTTAGTGGGAACGACCGCCGTCAACGAAGCACTGGACCGCGAGGTCTGGGAAGCGACGGCCATTAGGCGATCTTGAAAAGGATCACGCCCGCGAGTCCGAAGACCTGCCAGCGCGCCGCATGCCACCTGGCGTGCGGCGGTCGAAGGTCGCGTGGGACGACCGACGCCGAAAGCCGGCCGCCACGCGTGCCCGGTGGCGTCTCCCCGTGCCCCGAGACCATGGGCTCGCGAGGAGAGAGCAATGCACACCGAGCAACGACGGCACACGATGCAGGTCCGCAAGCGCAACGGCGAGACCGAGCCGGTCGACGTCAACAAGATCGTCAAGGCGGTCGAGCGCTGGGTCGCCGACCTGGACGAGGTCGACCCGCTGCGGGTCGCCACCAAGACCATCAGCGGGCTCTACGACGGCGCCACCACCGCTGAGCTGGACAAGCTGTCGATCCAGACGGCCGCCGAACTGATCAGCGAGGAGCCGCAGTACTCCCGGCTCGCCGCCCGGCTGCTCGCCGCGTTCGTCGAGCAGGAGGTCGGCGAGGAAGGCGTCACCAGCTTCAGCGAATCGATCAGGCTGGGGCACCAGCAGGGTCTGATCAGCGACGAGACAGCGACATTCGTCGCGGACAATGCGACAAACCTCGACCGGGCGATCGATGACGCGAACAACCTGCGCTTCGAGTATTTCGGGCTGCGCACCGTGGCCGACCGTTACCTGCTGCGGCACCCCACCAAGCGGACGGTCATCGAGACACCGCAGCACTGGCTGCTCCGCGTCGCCTGCGGCCTCTCGCAGACCGCCGACGAGGCGATCGGTTTCTACCGCCTGATGTCCAGCCTCGCCTATCTTCCCAGCTCACCGACGCTGTTCAACTCGGGCACCCGGCACACTCAGATGTCGAGCTGCTTCCTCGTCGACTCGCCGAAGGACGAGCTGGACTCGATCTACGAGCGGTACCACCAGGTCGCGAAACTCTCCAAGTTCTCCGGCGGCATCGGCATCTCCTGGTCGCGGGTCCGTGGCCGCGGCGCGCTCATCCGGGGCACGAACGGCAAGTCGAACGGTATCGTCCCGTTCCTGAAGACGCTCGACGCGGGCGTCGCGGCGGTCAATCAGGGCGGCCGGCGCAAGGGCGCGGCCTGCGTCTATCTGGAGCCGTGGCACCCGGACATCGAGGAATTCCTGGAATTGCGGGACAACACCGGCGAGGAGTCCCGGCGCACCCACAATCTGAACCTGGCGAACTGGATCCCGGACGAATTCATGCGCCGCGTCGAGGCCGACGAGGACTGGTCGCTGATCGACCCCTCGGACGCGCCGATGCTGCCGGACCTGTTCGGCGACGAGTTCACCGAGGCCTACCAGGCGGCCGAGAAGAACGCCGTCAAAACCGTCAAGGCCCGCGATCTGTACGGGCGGATGATGCGCACCCTGGCGCAGACCGGAAACGGCTGGATGACGTTCAAGGATCCGTCCAACCGGCTGTCCAATCAGACCGGCGCGCCGGGCAACGTCATTCACCTGTCCAACCTGTGCACCGAGATCCTCGAGGTGAACAACGACGACGAGACAGCGGTCTGCAATCTCGGCTCGGTCAATCTGGGCGCGCACGTCACAGCGGACGGGGTGGACTGGGAGAAGCTGCGGGAAACGGTGCGGACGGCCGTGGTCTTCCTGGACCGGGTCATCGACATCAACTATTACCCGGCGCAGCAGGCCGCCGCGTCGAATCCGCGCTGGCGGCCGGTCGGGCTGGGCCTGATGGGATTGCAGGACGCGTTCTTCACGCTGCGGCTGCCGTTCGACTCGGCCGAGGCGCGGGAATTGTCGACACGCGTGCAGGAGGAGATCTTCCTGACCGCGCTGGAATCGTCGGCCGCTCTCGCGGAGCGATTCGGCCCGCATCCCGCGTACCCGGAGACCCGCGCGGCCAAGGGCGATCTGCACCCGGATCTGTGGGGCGCCACGGTGTCGCAGACGTCGCGCTGGACCGCCGTGAAGGAGCGGATCGCCGAGCACGGTCTGCGGAACTCGCTACTGATCGCGATCGCTCCGACCGCGACCATCGCCTCGATCGCGGGCTGCTACGAGTGCATCGAACCGCAGGTCAGCAACCTCTTCAAGCGCGAGACGATGTCGGGCGAATTCCTTCAGATCAACACCTATCTGGTACGGGAATTGAAGTCCCGCAATCTGTGGACCGGCCCGATTCGAGAGGCGATCAAACGCGCCGAAGGCTCGGTGCAGGGCATCGCCGAGCTCCCCGCCGACGTGCGGGAACTGTTCCGCACCGCGTGGGAACTGCCGCAACGCGCGCTGATCGACCTGGCCGCGGCCCGGGCGCCGTACATCGACCAGTCCCAGTCGCTGAACCTCTTCATGGCCGCGCCCACCATCGGCAAGGTCTCGTCGATGTACCTGTACGCCTGGAAATCCGGCCTGAAGACCTCGTACTACCTGCGGTCGCGCCCCGCGACCCGCATTCAGCAGGCGACCGTCTCGGTGGCACCGAGCGTCATCCCGGCGCTCACGCCCGCCGAAGCCTGCTCCCTGGAGAACCCCGAATCGTGTGAGGCCTGCCAGTAATGCTGCTCGACCCCGGAATGGACCTGACCCTGCGGCCGATGAAGTACCCGCACTTCTTCGACCGTTTCAAGGACGCCATCAAGAACACCTGGACCGTCGAGGAGGTCGACCTGCACTCCGACCTCGCCGACCTGGCCAAGCTGACGCCCGCCGAACAGCACCTGGTCTCCCGGCTCGTCGCGTTCTTCGCCACCGGCGACACGATCGTCGCGAACAATCTGGTGCTCAACCTCTACCAGCACGTCAATTCGCCGGAGGGCCGGCTCTACCTGTCCCGGCAGCTGTTCGAGGAGGCCGTACACGTCCAGTTCTATCTGAATCTGCTGGACACCTACGTGCCCGATCCGGACGAGCGGGCGGCGGCGTTCGCGGCCGTCGACAACATTCCGTCGATCGCGCGCAAGGCCGAATTCTGCTTCCGGTGGATCGACTCGGTCTTCGAGCTGCGCGAGCTGCGGACGAAGGCGGATCGTCGGGCGTTCCTGCTCAACGTGATCTGCTTCGCCGCCTGCATCGAGGGGCTGTTCTTCTACGGCGCGTTCGCGTACGTCTACTTCCTGCGCTCCCGTGGTCTGCTGCAGGGGCTGGCGTCCGGCACCAACTGGGTGTTCCGCGACGAGAGCATGCACATGGCGTTCGCGTTCGACGTGGTCGACCAGGTGCGTGCCGAGGAGCCGGACCTGTTCGACGCGGAGATGGAGCAGCAGGTCCGCGACATGCTGGCCGAGGCCGTGGAGTGCGAGGTCCAGTTCGCCGCCGACCTGCTCGAACAGGGCGTCAGCGGGATGTCGCTGGGTGACATGCGGGAGTACCTGCAGCACGTGGCGGACCGGCGGCTCGCCGCGCTCGGCATCGCGCCGGTCTACGGCAGCGGAAACCCGTTCGCCTTCATGGAGCTGCAGGACGTCCAGGAGCTGTCCAACTTCTTCGAGCGGCGCGTCTCGGCGTACCAGGTGGGCGTGACCGGCACCGTCAGCTTCGACGACGACTTCTAGGGCTTACGGCCACGGAAAACGCCCCGGGAGATCAGCTCCCGGGGCGTTCGCCGTCGATGGATCAGGCCCGGGCCGAGGCCTTCTCGTCAGGGGTCTCGCCGGCGGCTGCGGCGGCCTCCGCCTCGGCGAGGATCCGCTCGTCCTCCGCCTTGTGGCTGCGGTACTGGTTGATCGCGTAGACCAGGGCCGCGGCCCAGGCCAGGTAGATCACGGCGTAGATCGAGTAGCGGACCGGGTCGGACGCGTCGATCCAGTCGCTGCGCAGCAGGGACCGGGTGTTGGTCAGGATGATCACACCGCCGACCGCGGCGCCGAGCACCCTCGGCGGGATGTGCCGGACCAGCCAGGCGGCGATCGGCGCGGCGATCATGCCACCGATGAGCAGCGCGCCGACCCAGCCGTAGTCGATGTTCTCGTCGCTGAGGCCCCAGAGGAAGCCGAGGCTCGCGGCGACCGCGATGAGGAACTCGCTGGTGTCGATCGAGCCGATCGTCTTGCGCGGCTCGAGGCGGCCGCTCGCCAGGATCGCCGGGGTGCCGACCGGGCCCCAGCCGCCGCCACCTGTCGCGTCGACGAACCCGCCCACCAGGCCCAGCGGGGCGAGGAACCGCTTGCGCAGCGGCTTGCCGAGGTGGCCCTTGGGCAGCCCCTGGAAGGTGAAGCGCAGGAACACGTAGAGGCCCAGCACCAGCAGGATGATCGCCATGAGCGGCGCCGCGGTCTCGGTCGACAGGTTGGAGAGGAGCGTCGCGCCGGCGAACGCGCCGACGGCGCCCGGCACACCGATCCGAAAAACGACCTTCCAGTCGACGTTCCCGAACTTCCAGTGCGAGAAGCCGGAGACCAGCGTGGTGCCGATCTCGGCTAGGTGCACGGTGGCCGAGGCGGCGGCCGGGTTGGTTCCGATCGCGAGCAGCAGCGTCGTGGACGTGACGCCGTACGCCATGCCGAGGGAGCCGTCGACGAGCTGAGCGCCCAGGCCGACGAGCGCCAGGAGGAGAAGTTTCCGCATGTCTCTACCGCCAGTGGTGGATGGGGTGGATACGTGCCCCTGCGGGTTGGCTGCACTGCCTACCTTCGGCTGTATCGCCGACCGAGCCTGCATTTCCTATTTATTGGATCGGAGATTAGTTGCTGAAGTGGCGGACGGCAAGATGTGAGCCACGCAAGGTGCTGTGTGAGGGGGATCATCAGTGGCAGACGCGGACGATGTGCGCCGCCTCGCGCTGGCGCTGCCGGAGGTCGTCGAGATCGACAGTGACGGCTTCGACTTCCGGGTGGGCAACAAGGGTTTCGTCTGGTCGTACCCGGAACGTGTGCCCGGAAAGCCGCGCCGGATCCGCACCGACGTGGCGGTTCTCTTCGTCGGCGACGAGGCGGAGAAGCAGGCCCTGCTGCTCGGCGAGCCGGCGCTGTTCTTCACGACACCCGGCTACGACGGCCTGCCGCTGGTGATGCTGCGTCTTCCCGAGGTCTCGGTGGACCGCCTCGAGGAGCTGATCACCGACGCCTGGCGGATGCGCGCGCCCGAGGATGTCGCCGGCTGACTGTGCGCTCCCCGGACTAAGTTACCTGTGGGTTGCCTGTGCAGATCGTTTTTGATTAGGTGAGCCTTACCTTATCTGGGAAGGCTTTCATGTCTCTGGAAGTGGACGGCGTCAAGAGCGCCGTGGAAATCACCGACCGCGTCGACCTGGAGGCGCTGGCGGACGTCTATCGACGCGTGCACGCCGCCGACCTGCACCTGGTCGATCACAGCGACCCGTCGCTGGAGGACCGGCTGCGCTGGACCGCCGAGGCGCCCGGCTTCGAGGCCGCTGTCGGCTACGTCGACGGCGAGATCGTCGGCACCGTGATGGGGTGCCCGCTGCCGGCGGAGACCCTGTGGTGGCGGGACCTCACCGACGCGCAGGATCCGGAGCTCGCGGTCGAGTGGGAGGGGCGCACGTTCGCGGTCTGCGAGGCGTTCGTGCTGCCCGAGTACCGCAAGCACCGGCTCGGCGTACGGATGATGAACGACCTGCTGGAGCGGCGTTCCGAGGAGCGGGTCTGCCTCGCCGTCACGGAGACCAACACCCGGGTCTGGCACGCGCTGCAACGGCTGCGGTTCCAGCACGTCGGCGACCTGGTGCCGTTCCCGGGCTGGCGCTCACACCGGATGCTGGTCCGGGCACTCCCGCTGAGCGCGTCCCGCTGACCCGCGTCCCGCTGATCCCACCCCGATCTTGGCGGTTTCCCGAAGACGGCTGAGCAAATCGCCAAGATCGGGCGCGGGCGGGACGGGCGGGACCGGCGGGACCGGCGGGACCACGGGACGCGGGACGAGCGGGGTCGCGGCAGCGGCGGACTAGGCCTTGGTGGCGGCCTTGCGGTATGCGAGCAGGCCCAGGACCAGGCCGGCCAGGCCGGCGACCAGGCCGGCGATGCCCCACGCGGTGCCGTTGCCGGAGTCGCTGTCGTCCGCGTCGTCGGCGGCGACCGCCTCGGTGGTCGCCGCGGCCGAGGGAGCGGCTTCCGCGGCGCCGGCGGCGGTGAGCTTCAGGACCGGGGCCGGGGACTCCGGCTCGGTGCCGTCGGAGGCGGGCTCGTCGATCCAGCGCACGATGTTGCCGTCCGAGTACGTCTGCAGCGCCTTGAACACCATCTGGTCGGTCTTCGGCAGCGGGCCGAGCGACACGTCGAACTCCTGGAACGTGCCCGGCTTGATCTCCGAGCCCTTCGCGGCGGTCCAGGTGATCTTCGAGACCGCCTCGGTGAGCGGGGCGCCGTGCACCTCGACCGGGGTGGCCAGCTTCGACTTCTCGGTGGTCGCGGTCCAGCCCGGCACCGGCTTGAGCGAGACCGAGCCGATCGGGGCGTCGGTCGGCAGGCTGACCTCGAGCTTCGTGGTCAACGCGGTGTCACTCTCGTTCGGCACCCGGAACGACACCTTGGTGTAGCCGCCCTGGGTGGCGGTGCTCGGGTTGACTGTCACGTGTGCGGCGGCGGGGGACGCCACGGCCAGCACGAAGGCGGCCACCACGGTGGAGACGGCGGCGGTACGGCGGAGATTCATCGGGAACCTTTCAGGCCTCACGGCGACGGACATCAGGGAGATCACGCCTTACGGCGACGGATGAACACGAAACCGGCCAGGCCGGCGAAGATCAGGATCAGCACGCCCGCGACCCAGGCCAGGGTGGACGAGCCGCCCGAGTCCGAAGCGGGAGCGGCCTCGACCGGGGGAAGCTGCGTGGGCGTGCCGTCGATGGTCAGCTGCGAGCTGTAGGCGTCACTCTGCGGCGTCACCGAGACGACCGGGCTGGGTTCGGCCGCGGACGGGTCGTCGAGGGTGAACGTGTAGGACCCCTTCACGGTGTGCCCGTCCGTGGAGACGACCTGGTAGGCGACCGTGTAGACACCGTTGGTGAGCGGCTCGTCGAACGTCACCGACCCGGTCGCCCCGTCGATCTTCGGCTCGGACGTGGGAACCTTCTGCTTCCCCGCGTCGGTGACCGAGATGACCGTGTAGTCCGGGTCGAGCTTCTGCAGGAACTTCAGCTTCACGCTCGACGGCGCCTCGGCCAGCGTGGCGTTCTTCGCCGGGGACGCGTCGGTGAGCGCGTTGTGCGCCCAGGCCGGGACGCCAGGCAGGAGCACGGCCAGCATGGCGGCGAGCGCCATCACGATCCGAGGAGCGCTTCGCCGATCCACCCGCTTTCCGGGCAGCCGGGCGGGATGGCGAAGACGGCGGATCCGATCGGTGTCGTCCATTCGTTCAGCAGGTCCTTCTCAGCGAGTCGCCGTTGGATGGGCAGGTACTGGCGGTTGATGTCAGCTTGGTACGAGGCGAATATGAGCCCGCTGTCGGGTCGGCCGTCCGCGTCCGGCGCCTCGTCGTAGTTGTACGGCCTCCGCAGGATCTTGAACCGGGGATCGGTCATGTGCGCCCGGGTCACGTGCGCGAAGTCCGGCATCACCGGCAGCCCGGTCTCGTCCGCCACGGTGAAGTCCGGCTCCTCGTGCTCCGCCGTGCCGGTCAGCGGAGCTCCCGACTCCATCCGCCGGCCCACCGCGGCCTCCTTGTCGGCGACGCTCAGCAGGTCCCACGTCTCGATCTCGGCGCGGATCCGGCGGACTACCAGCGTCGTGCTGCCGTCCGGCGCCCAGACCGCTGTCTCCATCGCCGTGTCCCGCGGGTTGGCCGTACCGTCCAGCTGGCCGAGCACATTACGCTGAGTGAACCCGGCCGGGTGCACGCCGGGGCTGCGGCGGAACCCGCGCTGCACCCAGCGGACCGCCGCGAACGGCCGGGCGTCCTTGATCAGCATCCGCTGCGCGTGCGTGACGGTCAGCGCGTCGTCCGCGCAGACCTGCAACAACAGGTCGCCGCCGGTCCAGCGGTCCTGGAGCCGGTCGATCGGGAAGCCGGGCAGGTCGGCGACCGGGGAGGTCAGGCCGGCCGCACGGTAGAGGCCGGGACCGAAACCGAACGTGACGGTCAGCGCGGCCGGAAGCACCGCGAGCGGGGCATCGGTGTCACCCAGCGCCGGCTCACCGCGGGTCAGGCGGGAGGCGTCGTCGGTGAGCAGGCGCAGCATCCGGCGCAGGGCGTCCCGGTCGGAACCGCGATGCAGCGTGAACGACAGGAAAGCGGCGTGCGCGGGCGGTTCCGTGGTGACGCCCGCCTGCCTGACGCCGTGGAACGGGACTGTGGCTTCCCCCGTACCCACCGCGGCAGTCGGGTTTTGATCTGCCAGGGTGACGCCGGCCGCGGCCGCGGCACCCAGCCCGGCCACCGCCGCGGAGGCGAGCGCCACCCGGCGGGACATCGTCACGAGTGGCCCATGCCTGGGTCGTAGCTCTCCTGGGCGCCGGCGAACGGCTTCGCGACTGCGGTGAACGCGACGGTGCCGCCGCCGGCCAGCGTCAGCGTGAACGACAGCTCGTCGCCCGGTTTGATCGCCGCGGCCGGCTTCATCAGCATCAGGTGATCCCCGCCGGGCGCCAGCTCGTGCGTCGCCCCGGCCTTGATCACGAAGCCGCCCTCCTTCGGCTGCATCACCATCTTGCCGTCCTTCATGGCCATGGTGTGCAGCTCGATCGGCGAGGCCGGGGACGTCGCCGACTCGACAGTCACGTCCGCGCCGGTGCCATTGACCAGCGTGCCGAACGCCGCGGTCATGCCGCTGTCCGCGGCCTTCACCCAGGGGTCACGCACGGTGAGGGCGCTCGCCGGCGCGGCGGCCTCCGCCGCCGGCTCGCCGCCGTTCTCCGTGCTGGCGCAGCCGACCGCGAGGGTTGCGGTCAGTGCGGAGACAACTACTGCGAGGGTACGGCGGGACAGGACGACAGTGGGCATCGGGCTTCCTCAGGCTCGGGATCGACCGTTAGTCGCCACTCGGCGGGCTGTGGTTCCCGCGAACTTCCGCTGAAAAGTCGCTGGGAGATTTCCGCAGGTCGGCATCGCGGTAGAGCCGGCGCTGCGCGGTGAAGCCGGCGCTGCGCGGAAAGGTGTGGACGCTCTGGCCCCACAGAATGACATCGCGGCCCCTGAGCCGTAGCCCAGCCAGGTCAACACGCCGGTTAGCCTGCGCCAGCTACGGCTCGGAGTCGCGAGCCGTAGCCCAGCCAGGTCAACACGCCGTTTAGCCTGCGCCAGCTACGGCTCGGAGTCGCGAGCCGTAGCCCAGCCAGGTCAACACGCCGTTTAGCCTGCGCCGGCTACGGCTCGAAGTCGCGAGCCGTAGCCCAGCCAGGTCAACACTCGGTTTAGCCTGCGCCAGCTACGGCTCGCGGTGGGCGGCCGTAGCGCAGAGCGGTTATCGAACCTTGGAGTCAATCAGTGGTTGCAACACTCGATTGATCAGGGGTTTTGATGGGGAAGATGGTGCCTCGTGGGGTGCAGGTGCGGTTCTGGGAGCA
>NZ_JBEZZR010000057.1:0-41596 GCF_040639325.1 Actinoplanes sp. NPDC023936
ATACCACTTCGCCACCCCTAAATGATCACAAACATGGATCAAAGTGGCTAGTCACCCGTAACCACCGTAGCCAAAAAGCAACAGGCTCCCTGGCGCGGGTGAGGGCGCACGGTGTCGTTCTGTGCGTCCTCATCCACGCTCACCCAGCCGATCGTGGACGGCCGTTGGGCCAGGGGCGGGCGCGGCAGGACGCGGGCACAGCAGGAGGGCGGGCACGGCAGGACGCGGGCGCGGCAGGACGCGGGCACGGCAGGACGCGGGCGCGGCAGGACGCGGGCGCGGCAGGACGCGGGTGCGGCAGGGGTGGGCGCGGTGGAGCCCCGGCCGCGTCACCCGGCCGGGGCTCCGTGATCGCTGGGGTCAGATCTTCAAGCCGTGCCCGTACGGGAACAGCGGCGCCACCGTGTCGTTCGGGACGTCCTCGCGTGACGCCTCCACGGCGGCCATCGACGACGGCAGCTCGAACGGCAGCGTGCCCGACGACGGCGACCGCCCGAACAGCACGTCCAGCAGCGCCTCGTCGCTGGACCCGAACGTGCCGGTCAGCGCGGCGGCCTCGGCGGCGAGCGGGGTGAGCACGGCCGGCCGGTCCAGCATCACGTCGATGACGGTCGGCAGCGATGTGGCGAGCGAAAGGATCGGCGCCAGCTCCTCGGCGGTCCACTCCAGGCGTCCCGCGTGGAAGAAGGCCTCGAAACCGCCGCCGCGTGGTTCGAACGGCGCGGCCCGGCGGACGATCGCCACGTCGGCCAGGGCCGGGTCGTCGACGACCTTGGCGTAGGCGGACGCCACCGCCGGGTCCACCCCGTCGAGGTAGACGGTGATGCCCTCGATGAGCGGCAGGTTCGACGCGGTGAGGACCACGACCGCGCGGCGCTGCGCCTCCAGGCCGGCGGTCCGGAAGGCGGGCTTGCCGGCGGTCGTCGCGGTGGCGGAGGGGTCGACGTACCGGCGGTCGTCGAACAGGCCCAGCCGGAACTTGTCGCGCAGGATCCGGCGTGCCGAGACGTCGATCCGGGCCTCGCTGATCCGGCCCTGCTCGACCAGATCGACGATCAATTCCGGGCAGTGCTCGCCGCCGAGTTGATCAGCGCCGGCCTCCAGGATGCGCAGGACCCGGGTGTGCCGGTCCAGGTGCTCGACACCCCAGGCGCGGGCCGGCATCGGGGTGCCCATGATCTCGGCGTCGGTGACCAGTCCCCAGTCGGTGCAGATCACGCCGTCGAAGCCGTACCGGCCGCGGAGCAGGCCCTCGAGGACCGCCTTGTTGAAGCCGAAGCCGACCTCCTCGTGCTCGGTGTCGACGGGCATCCCGTAGTACGGCATGACCTGCGCGGCCCCGGCCTCGAACGCGGCCGCGAACGGCTTGAGGTGGTACTCCCACATGCCGCCCGGGTAGACCTGCTCGCGGCCGTAGGCGAAGTGCGCGTCCTCGCCGTCCTTCTGCGGGCCGGCGCCCGGGAAGTGCTTCACCATGGCGGCCACCGAGTCCGGGCCCAGGTCCGCGCCCTGGAGACCGAGAATGTAGGCCTTGAGCAGCGCGGCGACGGTGTCGGCGTCGGAACCCAGCGTTCCGCTGGTGCGGGCCCAGCGCGGCTCGGTGGCGAGGTCGGCCATCGGGTGCAGGGCGACCCGGATGCCCGCCGCCAGGTATTCCTGTCGTGCGATGTCGGCGAATTCCCGTACCAGGGAAGGGTCTTTGGTGGCGCCCAGGCCGATCGGCTCCGGCCAGGCCGAGAAACCGCCGGCCGCGGCCGAGGTCGCGGGGTTGTCGATGACGCCGTGGCGAGGGTCCGTCGAGACGGTGACCGGGATGCCGAGCCGGGTGCCCGCCGCGATCTCCTGCACCCGGTTGTGCCACTCGGCGATCTTGCGGGGCGTGACCGGGCCGAACGTCAGGATGTTGACGTGGTTGATCAGCTTGTCCTGGATCAGCTCACCGGTCGACGGGATCATCGCGTCACCGGGCGGGAGGGTGCCGTCCGGGCTGACCCCGGCCATGGTGTGGAACATCAGTCCGGCCTTCTCGGCCAGGGTCATCCGGCCGAGCAGATCGGTGACCCGCTCCTCGATGGGGAGTTCAGGGTTCTGGTAGGGGTGCATGAGTTTCTCCTTTACCGGGCACCGCGGATTTACCGGGCGCCGCGAACCATGCGGACCAGGACCGATCCGGCGACCGCGACGACCGCGCCGAGCAGGAAGAGCAGGCTGTAGTTCGAGTTGTCACTGCTGCCGATCGCGAGGATCGGCGCGGCCAGGATCGGCACGAGTGACTGCGGCAGGGCGTTCGCGATGTTCATGACGCCCATGTCCTTGGCCGCGTCGTCCGGGTTCGGCAGCACGTCGGTGGCGAGCGCCAGGTCGACAGCGAGGTAGGCGCCCTGTCCGAGACCGAAGAAGGCCACCGCGATCAGGAAGACGGTGAAGTTGTTCGCGAAGGCGATCAGCGCGAGAGCGGCGGCGACCACGACACCGGCGCCGAGCACGAACGGCTTGCGGCGGCCGATGCGGTCGGAGAGCGTTCCGCCGAAGGACGAGCCGACGACCAGGCCGACGGTGCTGATCAGGGTGGCGACCAGGATGCCGTTCGCGACGTTGTCGGTGGTGTAGCCGTAGCGGTCGATCAGCAGGTAGCTCTGGTAGGTGCTGACGCTGGCCAGGCCCATCCAGATCAGGAACCGGCTCACGATGTTCCACGCGAAGTCCGGGTGGCGGCGCGGGTTGATGTAGAAGGTGCGCAGGAAGTCAGTGAACCGGTACGGCCCGAAGTGGCCCTTCTCGGCCGGCCGGTCCTTGAGGACGATCACCAGCAGCACCACCGTCGCCACGCCGATCGCCGAGGGAACCGCGAACATCAGCAGCGCGCTGCCGGCCAGGGCGGCCGCCAGGGCGCTGCCGACCAGGATGGCGACCGAGGTCATCAGGCCCAGAATCCCGCTGACCTTGCCGCGCTGCTGTGCCGGGATCTGGTCGGGCAGCAGGGCGGTCAGCGTGGAGAGGGTCGCGTTCACGCCGAGCTGCGCGATCGCCCAGCCCGCGGTCAGCACCGGGATGCTGGTGCCGAGCGCGACCACCATGAGCCCGGCGAAGCCGAGCAGCATGCCACCGAGCAGCCAGGGGCGGCGGCGGCCGAGCCGGGAGGTGGTGCGGTCGGACATCGCGCCGAAGAACGGGTTGCCGATCAGCGCCAGCACGGCGCCGACGCTCAGGACGGTGCCGAGGGCGGAAGCCTTGTTGTCCGGGGCGATCTGCGCCACCCGGATCGACATGGTGACCACGACCGGGGTGAGAATCGTGAGGTAGGCGCCGAGTTGCGCGAGAGCCATCGCGACGATCAGCCGGGTGGGCGCGTCCGGTGCCGGATGAGCCGGCGGCGGCGTCGCCTGCGTCGCCGAACGGGACTGAAGAGTGGTCATAGCGCACCTCGATCGGGGCTTTTGTTAACACCTTGTTTTCTGAAGGTATCGACTTGATTTGCGGTAAACCAGATACCAAAAGGCCTGCTCAGCGCCATGATTCACCTGTGTCTCACCTTTTCGGCGCGGCGATTTGCGCCGTTTGTAGCTCGGTGCGTGTGACGCCGGTCCCACTCCGGGGCGGATTATGTCCAGCTCCGGCAAAAGGCCTAGGTTGATTGCCATGACGCCCGTCGGCCGGACTCCCGTCGGCCGGCGCATCCATCTGGTGCGCCGCGACCTGATCCTCGCGGCGGTCCGCGAGGCCGGCCGGATCAGCCGTGCCGATCTGGTCCGCCGTACCGGCATGGCCCGGGTGACCGTCAACAGCCTCGTCACCGATCTGCTCGCCACCGGCGTTCTCGCCGAGGAGGCCGCCGCGCACACCGGCGATCGGGCCGGCCGGCCCGCGCGTTCCCTCACCCTGGGACCCGCCGCCGGCGGCGTCGTGGGCGCGGTCATCGGAGCCGATGGGGTACGGGTAGCCGAGGCTGACCTGGCCGGCGGGATACTCCGGGAGCACCACCACGACATCGACACCTCCGATCCGAACACCGCACTCGACGCCATCGCCGCAGTGATCGCCGGAACCGGCCGGGTCTGGTCGACAGTGGCCGGGCTCTCCGCGCCGATCAGCGGCGGCGTCGTGCAGAGCAGCAGCGTCCTGCCCGGCTGGGCCGGGATCGCCCCCGCCACCGAGCTGAGCCGCCGCCTCGGCCACCGGGTCATCGTCCGCAACGACGCCGACCTGTGCCTTCTCGGCGAGGTGGAGTACGGCGTCGCCGCCGGGCACCAGGACGTCTGCTATCTGCGGGTCAACTCCGGCATCGGCTGCGGCCTGCTGCTCGGCGGGGTGGTGCACCACGGCGCCACCGGGGTCGCCGGCGAGATCGGGCACGTCCAGGTCGACGAGACGGGCGTGCTCTGCCACTGCGGCAACCGGGGATGCCTGGAGACGATCGCGTCGCCGCGGCAGATCCTGGCCGCGCTGTCGGGCAGCTACGGATCGCCGGTCACCGCGGGCCACGCCGTCGAGCTGGCCCGCAGCGACGCCACCGCCGAGCGGGTCATGGCCGACGCCGGGCGGATGATCGGGCGGGTCGTGGCCGCCATCGCCAACGGCATCAACCCGTCCCTGGTCGTCCTCGACGGGCCGCTGATCGAGCCGGGCGGCCCGGTCGTGCTGGGCGTCGTCGAGTCGCTGCATCGGTACGCGCAGCCGGAGGTCGTGGAGAACACCGAGGTACGGGTGAGCGCGCTCGGCGGCCGGGCGGCGCTGCTCGGGGCGCTGGCGGTGGCGTTGCGGGGCACACCGGTGGCGCGGGGGAGCAGGGCTCTGCCCGACCCGGCGGTGCTCGCGGCGCCGGGCGGGGCGGATGTGGTTCCGGCGGGCGCCGAGCCGTCGCCCGGCCCCCTGTCGCCCGGCCCCTCGTCGCCCAGCCCACTGTCGTCCGGCCCACTGTCGTCCGGCCCTTCGTCGTCCGGGCGGGTCCTCGGGCCGCCGGCGAAGCGGGAACGGGCCGTGCGGCGGGACATCCTCGTGGCGGCGTTGCGGGGACGCGGGCCGACCGCCCGCAGCGACCTCGTGAAGATCACCCGGCTTCCGCGCGCCGCCGTCGTGGAGATCCTCGGCGAGCTGCGGCAGGACGGGGTCGTCGAACTCTGCACGCCCGCCGAACCGCGTTCCGGCCGGCCCTCCCCGCACTTCCGGCTCGCCGTCGGCGCCGGCCGGCTGATCGGGCTGGCCCTGGCCGAACCCGGCATCCGCGCCGTGGTCGCCGACGAGACCGGGCACGTCGAGGAGGCCCGGAGCGTTCCGTTCCCGATGGCCAACGACTCGCACCCGGCGCTGCGTGCCGCCGGTGATCTCGCGGCTGAGCTGCTCGAACGGTACGGTTCGGACGCGCGGATCGCGGTCAGCGTGCCGTCACCGGTTCACCCGGGCACCGGACGGTTCGGGGCGCGCAGCGTGCTGCCGATGTTCTCCGGCTTCGACCCGGCCGAGGAGATCGCCGCCGCGGTCGGCCGCCCGGTCCGGGTCGAGAACAACGCCCAGCTCGCCGCGCTCGCCGAGGTGCGGCGCGGGGCGGCCCGGGGCGCCCGGGACGTGCTCTATCTCAAGGCCGACCAGCACACCGGCGCCGGCATCATCGCGGGCGGGCGGATGCACCGGGGCGCGATCGGGTACGCCGGCGAAGTGGGTCACCTGAACGTCCGGGAGATCGGCCCGCTCTGCATCTGCGGGAGTCGCGGCTGCCTCTCGGCGTTCCTGGCGCCGGCGTACTTCGGCGCGCTCCTGGGGAACCGCCCCGGCCCGAGGCCGCCGTCCTCCGGGCCCCCGCCCGCCGCCCGGCCGGGGAACCCGGGTGCGGACCGGTTGGCGGCCGGGCCGGCGAGGCCGGGTGAGGACCGGTTGGCGGCCGGGCCGGCGAGGCCGGGTGAGGACCGGTTGCTGATGCTGGCCGCCGGTGGGGACCGGCCGGCTCAGCGGGCGCTGCTGGACGCGGGACGGTTGATCGGCCGGACCGTCGCGCCGCTCTGCGACGTGCTCAACCCGGGCGTCGTCGTGGTCGGCGGGCGTTTCGTCGAGCCGGGACCGTACGTGGTGGACGGCGTCCGCGAGGCGCTGCAACGCCACTGCGCCCCGAGCGCCGCCGCCGGGCTGACCGTGGTCGCCGCCGAGCTCGGCGTGGAGGCCGAGGCCCTGGGCGCGATCGAGCTCCTCCTCTGACGCCGAGCGTGACGCCGAGCGTGACGCCGAGCCTGACGCCGAGCGTGACGCCGAGCGGCTGACCGGGAAGGGCGACGGCTCGCGCGGGTGGGTCTGCGGGATGGGGACTGATCGGGATGGGGACTGACAGGAGAGGGGCGCAACCACGCACGCAGGCCGCGCGGTGTGTGGCTCGCGTTTCGGACGCGCCAGCGGCCGGCGAGCAACGCCGCGCCCTCGGCGGGAGCGACGGTCCGTACCCCCGACCCGCTGCGACATGGGTCGGAATTTCCGGGGTAAGGGGTGTGGCATGAGTGAACAGGAGCAGCGGGACAAAGTCCGGAAGATGGTGTCCGACGCCCGGATCTGCATGGTCACGACGATGACCGAGGACGGGCGGCACGTGAGCCGGCCGATGGCGTTGCAGGACGTGGAGTTCGACGGTGATCTGTGGTTCTTCACCTACTCCGATTCGGATCTGGTGGAGCAGATCAACCGGCATCCGCAGGTGAACGTCGCGTTCAGTGATCCGAAGCAGCAGAACTGGGTCTCGATCGCCGGTGCGGCGTCGCGAGTGGAGAACCGGGGCAAGGCCGAGGAGCTGTGGAGCGCGCCGCTGAAGGCGTGGTTCCCGGACGGGCTGGAGACGCCGAATCTGACGCTCGTCAAAGTGACAGCGCAGACGGCCGAGTACTGGGAGGCGGCGCACAGTTCGAAGGTCGTCACGATGCTCGGATATGCGAAGGCCGCGGTTACCGGAAAGACCCCGGATGCGGGGGAGAACGAAACAGTCAGGCTTTAGCGGGGCGCGTTCGACCGGGGTGAGGGCGGCGACTAGAGTTCGGTTGCGGCCCGCCCCCGGGCCCGGCAACGCTGCCGACGTGTTCGTCCCTGGGGCCATGACGGGCTATCCGCATCTCGCTACCCGATCCAGGGGGAAGAAAAATGCGTATCGGCGTGCTGACCGGCGGCGGCGACTGCCCCGGCCTCAACGCGGTCATCCGGGCCGTCGTCCGCAAGGGCGTCACCGCTTACGGCCACGAGTTCGTCGGCTTCCGCGACGGATGGAAGGGCCCGCTGGAGGGTCTCACCAAGCCGCTGGGTATCGCGGAGGTGCGTGGCATCCTGCCGCGCGGTGGCACGATCCTCGGCTCCTCGCGCACCAACCCGTTCAAGATCGAGGGTGGCGTCGAGAAGATCAAGGCGAACCTGGCCGAGCAGGGCGTGGACGCGCTCGTCGCGATCGGCGGCGAGGACACCCTCGGCGTCGCCACCAAGCTGCACGACCTGGGCGTGAACGTCGTCGGCGTGCCGAAGACGATCGACAACGACCTGAACGCGACCGACTACACGTTCGGCTTCGACACCGCTGTCAACATCGCGATGGAGGCCATCGACCGGCTGCACACCACCGCCGAGTCGCACCACCGCACCCTGGTCGTCGAGGTCATGGGCCGGCACGCCGGCTGGATCGCCCTGCACGCCGGTCTCGCCGGTGGCGCCAACGTGATCCTGCTGCCCGAGCGCAAGTTCGACGTGGAGCAGGTCGCGACGTACGTGACCAAGCGCTTCCAGGTGGAGTACGCGCCGATCGTCGTGGTCGCCGAGGGCGCGCAGCCGCTCGACGGCCAGATGGTGCTGGCCAACCAGGAGCTGGACAGCTTCGGTCACGTCCGCCTCGGCGGCATCGGCCAGTGGCTCGCCGAGCAGCTGGAGGCGAAGACCGGCAAGGAGGCCCGCACGGTCGTCCTCGGTCACATCCAGCGCGGCGGCACCCCGACCGCGTTCGACCGGGTGCTCTCCACCCGCTTCGGCCTGCAGGCGATCGACGCCGTGCACGAGGGCGACTTCGGCAAGATGATGGCGCTGCGCGGCACCGACATCGTCCGGGTTCCCCTGATCGAGGGCACCGGCGAGCTGAAGACCGTTCCGCTGGAGCGCTACGAAGAGGCTGAGGTCTTCTTCGGTAACTGAGTTTGTTAGAAAGGGGCCGGGGTTCTCCCTCGGCCCCTTTTTCCATGTGGAGGAGTCGCGTTGCCCAAGCACACCGTCGCGGTCATCGGCGCCGGCAAGATCGGTGAACTCGTCATCTCCGGGTTGCTCCGGTCCGGCTGGCCTGCTGATCGTCTGCTGGTCACCACCCGGCGTGCCGCACGGGCAGCGGATCTGTCGGATAAATACGGCGTCTCGGCGGTCGACAACGCCACCGCGGTGGCCAAGGCTGACATTCTGGCTGTCGCGGTCAAACCGCAGGATGCGGCGGCCCTCTTCGACGAGATCGGCGCGCAGATCCCGGCCGGCAAGCTCGTGGTGTCGCTCTGCGCCGGGCTGACCACCGACTTCTTCGCGGCCCGGCTGCCCGAGGGCACTCCGGTCGTGCGGGTCATGACGAACACCCCGGCTCTCGTCGATCAGGCCATGACCGCCATCTCGGCCGGTCCGCACGCCACCGAGGAGCATCTGGACATCGCCGAGGAGATGTTCAAGCCGCTGGGCGCGACGATCCGGGTCCCGGAGTCGCAGCAGGACGCGGTGACCGCGCTGTCCGGGTCCGGGCCGGCGTACTTCTACCTGCTCGTCGAAGCGATGATCGATGCCGGGATACTGCTCGGCCTGCCCCGGCAGACCGCGCACGAGCTGATCGTGCAGACCGCGATCGGCTCGTCGGTGATGCTGCGCGACTCCGGCGAGCACCCGGTGAAGCTGCGCGAGGCGGTGACCTCCCCGGCCGGGACGACGATCGCGGCGATCCGGGAGCTGGAGAGCCACGGAGTGCGGGCGGCATTTTTGACGGCATTGGAAGCGGCGCGGAATCGGGCCAGGGAGATCGCCAGCGAAATGCGCTGATCGTAACTTTTTCCCGCATTTGGAAGTTACCGTGAGGAAGGGTGTTCGTAGCGTCGCGTGACGGGCACATGATGGTGTAGGGGCATCCTGCATTTGGGTGTCGCGGCGACGCTCAGCATGCGTTTACGCTTGCGCGGCCCGGCATTCGTTATTCCAAAAGCGACTGTGGTGATTTCGATGATGAGGCGGCAGCCGAAGATCCGTCCGATCGAGCACATCGAGGAGCTCGAGCAGGCGGTCGATGTGCTGTGCCGGGTCTGGGCGGCCAAGACGCCGGTCGATCTGATCAACGCCTCGACGCTGTGGGCGATGGCGGAGGCCGACAACTACGTGGTCGGGCTCTTCCTGGTCGACGAGGACGGCGCGGAACCCGACGAGATGGTCGGGGCGGCGGTCGCGATCCGCGGCCGCAAACACCTCCACTCGCACATCGTCGGGGTGCTTCCCGGGTTGCAGGGCCTCGGGCTCGGCTCGCTGCTGAAACGGCACGAGGCCGATTGGGCCGGCCGGGAGGGCTTCGAGGTCATCCGCTGGACCTACGACCCGCTGGTGCGCCGCAACGCCTACTTCAACCTCGCCAAGCTGCACGCCCGGGTCGAGAAGTATCAGGACAACCTCTACGGCAGTCTGAACGACGGGCTCAACGACGGTGACGAGACCGACCGGCTGGTGATCGAGTGGGACTTCCGCGCGGACCCGCCGGCCGTCGCACCCGACAGGGTCGTCACGCCGGGGCCCCCGGACCGCTGGGACGTGACCGGCCGTCCCGAGGCGGTCGTCTTCCTGGAGGACGGGGTGCACTGCCTGATCCCCACCCCGGCCGACATCGAGAGCCTGCGCAGCACCGATCAGGATCTGGCGAAAGCCTGGCGGTTCGGCGTCCGGGCCGGTTTCAGCAAGGCCGAGGCCAATGGGTACGCCGTCACCGGGTTCAGCCCCGACGGGTGGTATGTGCTGCGGCACCGGTGAACTGGAGAACCTCTTCGGCGCAGCCCCAGGAGAGGGTCACGCCGCCGCCACCGTGCCCGTAATCGTGGATGACGTGGGGATGACGCTCGTCCGGCCCGATCCGGACCTCGTCGCGGACCGGGCGCAGGCCCACCCGGTGCTCGATGAAGCGGGCGCCGGCGAGTAGCGGCTCGGCCTCCGTGCACCGGTCCAGGATGGCCTGCCGGATCACCGGGTCCTCGGCCGTCGACCATTCGCCGTCGTAGAGGCTGCCGCCCAGCATCACCCGGTCACCCTGCGGCAGCACGTACGTGGTGAGCCCGTCGGCCGGTCTCGCGCCGGCCGGGGTCTCGTCGGCCTCGACGAAGAACGTGGTGATGCCGGGGTTGTCGAGCACCAGCAGGTCGCCGCGGACCGGCCGGATGGTCTCGCCCGGCACCAGTTCGCGCGCGCCCAGCCCGGTGCAGTTCACCACGATCGGCCCGAGGCCCGGCAGTTCGGCCGGCGTGATCAGCCGGTCCACCGTGATCTCGCCGCCGCTCCGGAGCAGCCGGGCGGTCAGGTAGGCCAGGTAGCGCGTCATGTCGATCAGCGGCACCCGGTACCGCCAGCCGTTGGTGTAGCCCGGTGGCAGCGCCGCGCTGTCGCACTCGCGCACGCCCTCCGCGCCCGGACCGGGCGGGGGGATCCGGCCGGCGCCCCGCCCGGCCTCGACGCCCCAGAGCATCCGGACCCCGGTGACGCCCGGGTCCTCGGCGAGCTCGCGGAAGACCTCGAGCGACTGGAGTGCCCAGTCCTCGGCTCGATCGTGCGCCACGAGATGCGGGCCCCAGATCGCTCCGGCGGCGCAGGAGGTGGTCCGGGCGGAGGAGAGGTTGCTCCGAACGAGCACCCGAAGGCCCGCCTCGGCGAGGCGCACCGCGCAGGTCAGACCGGACACTCCGGCGCCGAGCACGACCACGTCCGTCTCGCGGATCATCTAGACATATTAATCGAACCGGGCCGGTGATCGAAGATGATGAACATGAGATGAATGCGGAAGGTGACAATACGGGGACGTTGCGCTATCGAGAGCGGTGCGGTCCAATCGACTCTTGGAATGATTCTCAGACGGGAGCGGGCACGGGGCGATGCTGGTTCTGGGTGAAGTGCTCACGTCCCTGCTGCCGTCTTCCGCAGCGCTGCCCGCCGACGCCGGGGAGCGGCTGCTCGCCCTCACCACCGGCGCTCAGGTGATCCGCTCGGACCGTCCGATGTCGTACGTGATCTCGCCGGAACGGCTGACCGGCGTGGACTGTCAGGTGCCGACCGGGCCGCACGGCAGCGCCCGGGCGATCGGCACGGTCACCACCCGCGCGGTGCTGACCGGCGGGCACGTCCTGCAGTCGTCGGCGCGGACGACCGCCGTGCGCAGCTCGTACAACCGGCGGCTGCCCTGGTCGTACTATCTGGCCCGGCCGAGCAGCATCGAGATCATCGGGAAGTACCGGGAACGCGCGCTGACCGACGCCTTCCTCGCCGCGGCGCCGGCCTCGCCGATGCTGAACCTCGCCGCCATCGCCGGGCACACCGCCGACCGGGTGCGGAGCAGCGCGATGGTCGACTCGCGGGTGCCGTTCCGCAGCCGGCAGACCACCCTGCGCTGGGCCGCGGCCCTCGGCGCCGAGGGTGACGCGCTGACGTTCACCGTGGAGGGCGCCGACCACCGGACGGTACGGCTGCAGACGCACGGCGCCGAGCTCGGCGACGTGGTCGCCCTCTGCGAGGACCTGGCCCTGCACGACTGGCTGCTGACCACGCTCACCGGGTTGGTGACCAGGGCCGGGCTGACCGGGCCGAAGCCAGCCGTGGCCGTCGACCGGATCCGGCCGGCCGTCGACCATCTGCTGCATCTGTGGATGCCCGGCGCCCGGCTGGAGGTGCGGACCCGGCGGTTCTGGGAGGAGATGGAGCAGCGTGCCGGCTTCGGCCGGCAGTGGGCCGCATCGGTGCAGCGCATCCGTGACCATCTCGCGCTCAGCACCCTGCGGGAGCTCGGCCGGCTCGCCGGACCGGCGTCGTGAGCGGGCTGACCGTGCCGGCCGGGAACTCAGGACGCCGCCTCTCCGAGGTGCTGCGCAAAGTCCTGATCGCACTCGTCACCGGCGGCATCGCGTTCACCCTGACCAACCTGGCCCAGAAGGACCCGCTACTGTCGGTGACGCTCTCCGTGCTGGTCGGCGGATCGGCGCTGGTGGTCCAGTTCCTGGTGGAGTTCGAGACCCGGCTGCGGGAGGTCCAGATCGGTCAGGAGGACCAGGCCGTGCAGATCAAGGCCTGCGTCGACGAGCGGTTCCGGGCGATCAGCGAGGCGACCGAGCTGTTCGGCCTGATCGAGGAGTCCGCCGTGCAGACCGATCTGCTGAGCCAGCTCGTCCGGCACTCCACCAAGATCGGTACGGATTCGCCGCCGCTCGCGCACCGGCTGGCCCAGCGGGAACTGGCCCGGATGTCCGAGTTCCTCAAGGAGCTCGGCGACGGCGCCGAGGCGATCTACGACGGCGAGGACCGGGACTGGCTGCTCAGCCTCGCCAACTCCGCCGGGACCAGCATCGACGCGACGAGCCTGACCACTGTCGACGGCGGCGGGATGTGGTCCACCGACCTGGGGCAGCGATACCTGGACTCGCAGCGGGACGCCGTGCAGCGCGGCGTCAAGATCCGCCGGATCTTCATCCAGGACCGGCCCGAGCCGGGCGGGCAGACCGCGCTCGACAAGATCTACCGCCAGCACACGGACATCGGCGTCGACGTGCGCGTCCTCGACCTCTCCACCGCCACCGACCTGCGCCGGACCTCGCTCTTCGACTTCGTGCTCTTCGACGGCGTGATCAGTTACGAGGTGACCACCGGCACCTGGCTCGACGAGAACAACCCGCCGATCGTGGTGAACACCCGGCTGGTGCTGCGGCCCAGCCGGGTCGAGGAGCGTGGCGAGCGGTTCCGGGAGCTGTGGGAGGCCGCCCGGCCGCGGGTTTCCTAGCCCGGGACCGGACGCTAGAGAATCTTGGTGGTGTCGCCGTCGAAGACGTACGAGATGCGCTGCACCAGGTCGTCCGGGAGGCCGAAGCCCTCGCCCTCGGCACGCCGGCGGAGCTGGCGCTGCACCTCCTCGTCGACGTTCACCTGGCTCAGCACGACGCCGACCGCCGCCTCGATGTTCTGGAAGCGCCGGGCCAGCATGGAGAGCGTGCGGTACGCGCTGAACGGCTGCGCCGCCGGGTTGAGCCGCAGGATCGGCGGCATCTCCGCCCACGTCGCCGGCAGCCGGTCGCCGGCCGGCTGCGGCGGGGCCACCGGCCGGCCCTCGCACCGCAGCATGCCCAGCCGCAGAAGCTGCCAGACCGACGCCAGGTAGGGGCAGGACCACAGCCGGCCGCCGGGTCCCTCGGAGAAGATCTCCACGGCCAGGAAGATCGAGTGGCGGTTCTTGGCGTTCTCGGCGGGCGGCTGGAACCCGGCGTCGCGGGCCATCGCCGGCTGCGGTGAGGTGCCCGGCGGGCGGCTACCGTTGGTCAGCCAGCCGCTCTCCTGCGGCGGCGGCCACACCCCGTCCGTGCCCGGTGACGGATCGGGGACCAGCCGGTCCAGCACCAGCTCGGCGGGCCGGGCGTCCCCGGCGTCGGCGCAGGCGGCCTCCCGGGCCACGTAGTCGATGGTGAGCCCGTTGTCCCCGGCCGCCTCGACCAGCTGGGCGATCACCTCGGCCGGCGTGCTGAACGTGGTGAAGTAGTCGTCGACCAGGAAACAGGTGCTGATCCGGGGGCGTTTGCCGGGCCCGACGACGTCGGCGATCCGCTGCTCGGCGGCGGCGACCCACGGTTTGATCTCGCTGAAGTGCCGGCGCAGCTGGTCGATGCCGCCCTCGTAGTCCTCCATGTAGAGATGGCCGAGCTCGATCGAGACGTGCGCCAGCGGCACCTGCTCGACCCGCGGATGTGCCGACCGCTCCTGGAAGGTGGCCGCAGGCTCCGTCACCGCACCTCCCAGGCCTTGTCGTCGAGAAGCAGCTCGGACAGCCGCTTGAACGCGTCGGCGGTCCGCTCGTTCGCGATGCCGATGTTGTTCACGTCGTGCGCGGTGATCAGCTGCTCGCGCCACTGGAGCACCGGGTCGAGCGGCACCGAGTGCAGCAGCCAGAGCGGCCCGGCGCCCTCGGCCTGAGCCATGGTCTGCAGCTTGCCGTCCCACTCGGTGATCCACACGGCCTGCTGGGAGGTGAGGCCGGGACGGCTCGGGTCGACGAGCGCGGTCCGGACGAACCGCAGCGACGACAGCAGCTGCTCCCGGTCGTGGCCCAGGTCCTCGCCGGTGTCCAGGATGCCGTGGTCGCCGTGCACCAGGGCGGCGGCCGCGATCACGTGCTGCTTGGTCCACCGGTGGTAGACCAGCCAGCGGGTCGTCACGCCGGCCAGCTGCTGTGCGGCGGCCAGGGCCATCTGCAGCGCGTAGGACCGGCCGGCGCTCAGGTCGACGAAGCAGACGTCGAACTCGCCGTTCAGCCGGCCGATCAGGTTCGCGCAGCGGCGGACCAGCTCGGGGCTGCTGGGGAACTCGCCGACGCCGCTGTCGCCCGGCATCAGGATCAGCCGGCCGGCGTCGTACGGCCGGTCCTTGACGCTCTCCCGCTCGGTCTCGCCGAACACGTCGATGCGCCAGGGATCGGCGACCTTTCCCAGAAGGTACGAGTGCAGCCCGCCCTCCGGCACACCGAGCCGCCCCGCGTCGACGTCGAAGACCGAGCCCGCGGTCGGTGAGCCGAAGTCGAAGTCGAGGTAGCAGACGTCGTTGCCGGCGAGCGCGCACTGGTACGCGACGTTGCTCGTCGTCACCGAGCGCCCGGTGCCTCCCTTGTCGGAGGTCGCGAAGACCAGCATCGTCACGACTCGCCGTCGAGGTCGTCGCGGGCCGCGGCGAACCGGTCCAGGCTCAGCAGCACGTCGATGGCGAGGGCCGAGGCGGTGCCGGGCTTCTCGTCGCGGATCGAGCGGCCACGCTTGAGCTTGGCCGCCAGCGCCTGCAGTTCCGTCTGCATGGCGCGCCCGCCGTTCGGCGAGCCTTTCAGCAGCTCCTGGTCGTAGAGGTGCTCGGCCTCGCTGAGCAGGTCACCGGCCAGGTCGGCGAGATCGTCGCTACGCAGTGGTGGCTCGGTGATCACCTCGGCCGCGGTGATCAGGCAGTCGACGACCCGTTTCGTGTGGTACCAGGAGGGCTCGGTGTAGAGGCCCTCGTATTCCTCGAAGACCAGTTTCGGCTGGTCCCAGAGGCCGCGCCGGCGGTCGTCGAGCAGCCGGCGGGCGTCCAGGTGGCTCCAGATCTCGTCGGCCAGCGCGAGCATCCGGCCGCGCAGCTGCGGGTCGCCGAGCAGCCCGGCCAGGCTGATCGTGCGCTTGAGCAGCAGCGGCGCGAAGTCGGACATCATCCAGGTGAGCTGCGGCCCGCCGAGGTCGTCGCTGCCGCCCAGATTGATCGGGAAGCCGGGCGCGTGCAGCAGGTAGGACCGGTCGCCGGCGAAGACCCGGCGGTTGATCCGGGAGCGGTTCGCCAGCTCCTCCAGGACCTTGCCGACCCGGTCCAGGTCGGCGTCGCCGGCCCGCTTGCGGACCAGGTCCTGCACCACGATCGAGGAGACGTGCAGCGAGAAGTACTCCGACTCCTTCTCCGTGGTGCGCTGCCAGGGGATGTCCTCCAGCGGCCAGCGCCCGCCGCCGCTCGGCACGGCGATCTTCGACCAGTACGACTGGGTGAGGTCCCAGCGCAGCTGCAGGCCCTGTGCGAGGCGCAGCTGCTCCTCGTTGAGCAGGCCGAGCTGCCGGGTGCGGGTGGAGAAGAGCGCCTCGATGGCGTCCAGGGCGACCACCGTGAAGTAGATGTACGGCGCGGGCTCGGCGGCGCCCGGCAACTGGTCGCCGACCTCCTGGTTCGTGATGATCGCCGGTGCGTCGCGGACGACGCCCCAGCTCCAGCCGCACTCGAAGAGCCGGTCCGGGTGGTCCAGCTCGTCGGCCACGCCGGCGCCGGACCCCATCGTGACGTCGCGCAGGCTGGCCCGGATCTCCCGCAGCGTCTCCTGGATCTGCGGAACGATCTTGCGGGTGGAGAGGCCGCGCTGGTTCACCGTGCGGCACAGGGCCCGGCCGTCGCGTGAGTCCTTGTCGAAGATGTTGACGGTGAAGCTGCGCAGCAGGCCCACCATGGCCGCGGAGAGCCGCTTGCTCGCCATCGCCTCGATCCGGTCGATCTCGGCCCGCGAGCTGCGCCGTTTCAGGCTCTTGCGGAACTGCCGGGCGAAACCGATGGTCGCCAGCGCCAGGGAGAGCGAGATGGCGAACGAGTCGACGACCGGCTGGGCGAGCTGCTGCGGGTTCACCGACGAGAGGTCGTCGTCGGGCGTGCCGCGGAAGTAACTCTCCGCCGCGAAGATCGGCGTGCCGTTCTTGTCGGTGTACGTCGTCAGGTACGACTCGACGGCTTCGAGCAGGGTGAGCGGGATGTCCATCACGCCGCCGAGCGGTTTCAGCGCTGACTGGACGTCCTCGGCGACCCGCTCCGGGGAGTCGAGGGAGAACTGCTCGATCGCGGTGGCCGGGCCGAAGACGCAGAGCAGCTGCTCCGCGTCGCTGATCGAGTTCCGCCCGTCGCGACCGCCCCACACCCACTCGCCGTCGCGGTAGGAATGCTCGATCACCGCTTGCCAGATCTCGAGAAGCTGCTGCCGGGGTTGAACCCTCATAGCGCGGTCACCCACCACTCAATGGAGACGGCCTGGTGCGACGCCAGTTTACAAAGCGGACGCCAGGTGGTGATCCGCCCATTTGACTGAAGCGCGGATCGTAGCCGAATCGCTACAATCCGCGCTCGGTCCACAATGATCAATACCAGATCGCGATCCGGGACCCGTTCTCCTCCTCCGGAGGGCTGGGGTGGCTCAGCGCGCTGCCGGTGGCGACGCGGTGCGCGGTCCAGGCCACCGCGGCGGCGTCCAGGATGTCGTCCGGCGGGGCCTGGCCCGCCGGGCCGAGCTGGTCCGGCAGCACGATGCCGTTGCGGGCCAGCAGCTCCCGGCGCCGGGCCTGCCCGCTCCAGGTCTTCTTCGCGTACGGCAGGGGCTCGCCCGCCATCGTCCGGAACGAGAGCTCCGGATGCGCCTCGAAGAGCAGGCCGGGGTGGCGTTCCCAGATGGCGTTCGCCTCGAGCAGCTTGGGTCGCAGCGCCCAGGACTGGCGGCTCAGCCCGGCGCCGGTCAGCTCCCGGCACAGCCGGTTCGCCGAGGTGAAGTCCTGCTCCATCCAGACCGGCCGCGGCGGCACCCGGAACACGCTGGCCCGGCGGGGTCCGAGCGTGTCGGCCGCGAGCGTGTCGGCGGCCCGCCACCGATCCGGGAGCATGCCGAGTGGAATGTCCACACCGATCACTGCGGCGCCGGAGCTGCCCGCGACGATCTCGTAGAGCGTGGACGCGAGCACCGCGCGTCCGAAAGCGCCGTCCCGCAGCTCGACGCCGACCCAGCCGAGCGCGTAGGCGTCGACCCCGATGACGTGGATGCTCATGGGTGGGGATGGTCCATATCGGTCGCGCTTCGGGTGGGGGAACCGGGGCTGACGTCGACGATGGTCATGATCTAAGACTACGCGCAGTGCCCGTGTGAACGCACGCGGTCATCGGCGGCTTCTCGATGTTAAACAGACCTTAAAGGTCCTGACCTCCCTTGACTGTTGTTAATCGATGTGACTACGGTCTCTGCATCCCTCTCTTTGGAAAGTTTCCTAACTGTTGAGGAGACATCCCCGTGCAGAAAACCGCCCGTAGGGCGATCTTTGCCAGCGTGATCGTGGTCGCGGCGAGTGTCGCGGTCCCGCTCGTCTCGGCATCCGCCGCCACCGCCTGCGCTCCGGCCTGGAACTCGACCGCCGCCTATGTGAAGGGCAACGTCGCCTCACAGAACGGCCACAACTACACCGCCAAGTGGTGGACCCAGAACGAGTCGCCCGCCACGAACAGCACCCAGTGGGCGGTCTGGACCGACAACGGCGTCTGTGAGGGCGGCACCACCCCGCCGTCCTCGTCACCGAGCTCCTCGCCGAGCACGTCGCCGTCGGCGTCCCAGCCGCCGGTCTCGCCGTCGCCGTCCACCTCCACCACGCCGCCGGTCAACGGCAGCAAGTGGGTCGTCGGCTACTTCGCCGAGTGGGGCGTCTACGGCCGCGGCTACCACGTGAAGAACATCGACACGTCCGGCTCGGCGTCCAAGCTGACCCACATCCTGTACGCGTTCGCCAACACCACCGGCGGCAAGTGCTCGATCGGCGACTCGTACGCCGACTACGAGAAGGCGTACACCGCCGCGGAGAGCGTCGACGGCGTCGCGGACACCTGGGACCAGCCGCTGCGTGGCTCGTTCAACCAGCTCCGCAAGCTCAAGGCGAAGTACCCGCACCTCAAGGTGATCTACTCGGTCGGCGGCTGGACCTGGTCCGGCGGCTTCACCGAGGCGGCCAAGAACCCGGCCGCGTTCGCCGAGAGCTGCTACAACCTTGTCGAGGACCCGCGCTGGGCCGACGTGTTCGACGGCATCGACGTCGACTGGGAGTACCCGAACGCCTGCGGTCTCACCTGCGACACCAGCGGACCGGCCGCGTACGCCAACGTGATCTCGGCGCTGCGCACCAAGTTCGGCAACAACAACCTGATCACCTCGGCGATCTCCGCGGACGGCAGCAACGGCGGCAAGCTCGACGTGGCCGACTACGCCGCCGGCATCGCGAAGCTCGACAAGGTCTTCCCGATGACGTACGACTACTTCGGCGCGTTCAACGCACAGGGCCCGACCGCCCCGCACTCGCCGCTGACCTCGTACGCCGGCATCCCGCAGGCCGGCTTCAACTCCGACGCGGCGATCCAGAAGCTGAAGAGCAAGGGCGTTCCGGCCAGCAAGATCCTGCTCGGCATCGGCTTCTACGGCCGGGGCTGGACCGGGGTCACCCAGGCGGCGCCGGGCGGCACCGCGACCGGCGCGGCCCCCGGCACCTACGAGGCGGGCATCGAGGACTACAAGGTCCTCAAGACCAAGTGCCCGGCCACCGGTACGGTCGCCGGCACGGCCTACGCCTTCTGCGGCAACAACTGGTGGAGCTACGACACCCCGTCGACCATCGCCGGCAAGATGACCTACGCGAAGAACCAGGGTCTCGGCGGCGCGTTCTTCTGGGAGCTCTCCGGTGACACCACCAACGGTGAGCTGATCACGGCCATCAAGGGCAACCTGTAGTCAGCTGATGAGATGAGGGGCACCGGGCGCAGGCCGGGTGCCCCTCTTCCGTACGCTTTGCGCATGCGCCGAGAGTGGCATCAGCTCAGTCACCCCGGGGTGGGCAACCCGGCACTTCAGACGTCCCGCCCGTCCACCGACTCCGCCGAGGACTCCGCCCTCGGCCTCGACCACTGGCGCAGCCTGCCGCGCGTGCAGATGCCCCCGTGGCCGGACATGGACGAGGTCGCCGAGGTCTGCAAGGTTCTCGACAACGTCCCGTCGATCGTCGCGCCCTACGAGGTCGACCAGCTCCGGGTGAAGCTCGCCGAGGTCTGCGAGGGGCGGGCGTTCCTGCTCCAGGGCGGCGACTGCGCCGAGACCTTCGCCGACAACACCGAGAGCCACCTGCTCGCCAACGCGCGCACCCTGCTGCAGATGGCGGTCGTGCTGACGTACGGCGCGTCGATGCCGGTGGTCAAGGTGGCCCGGGTCGCCGGTCAGTACACCAAGCCACGGTCGTCGCTCACCGACTCGCTCGGGCTCCCCGCGTACCGGGGAGATCTGATCAACTCGCTGGACGCGAACGAGGCGGCGCGCGTCGCCGACCCGCAGCGCATGATCCGGGCCTACGCGAACTCCGCCGCCGCCATGAACATGCTCCGGGCGTACCTCTCCGGTGGTCTCGCCGACCTGAACGGCCTGCACGACTGGAACAAGGACTTCGTCCGCGCCTCGCCGGCCGGCGAGCGCTACGAGGCGATCGCCCGGGAGATCGACCGGGCCCTCGACTTCATCCGCGCCTGCGGCATGACCGACGCCGAGGCGCTGCGCACGGTCAGCCTCTACTGCTCGCACGAGGCGCTCGCCCTGGAGTACGACCGGGCGCTCACCCGGGTGAGTGACGGACGCGCCTACGGGCTGAGCGGCCACTTCCTCTGGATCGGCGAGCGGACCCGGCAGCTCGACCACGCGCACATCGACTTCATCAGCCGGATCGCCAACCCGATCGGCGTGAAGCTCGGACCCGGCACGTCGCCGGAGACCGCCATCGAGCTCTGCGAGAAGCTCAACCCGGAGAACATCCCGGGCCGGCTCACGCTGATCAGCCGGATGGGCAACGGCAAGGTCCGCGACGCGCTGCCGCCGATCGTGGAGAAGGTGACAGCGACCGGCGCCAAGGTCGTCTGGCAGTGCGACCCGATGCACGGCAACACCCACGAGTCCTCGAACGGCTACAAGACCCGCCACTTCGACCGGGTCGTCGACGAGGTGCTCGGCTACTTCGAGGTGCACCGCGGCCTCGGCACCCACCCGGGCGGCATCCACATCGAGCTGACCGGCGAGGACGTCACCGAGTGCCTCGGCGGCGCCCAGGGCATCGAGGACCTCGACCTGCCCGGCCGGTACGAGACCGCGTGCGACCCGCGCCTCAACACCCAGCAGAGCCTCGAGCTGGCGTTCCTCGTGGCGGAGATGCTCCGTGGCTGACCTGATCGCCGACTTGCGTTCGGATACTGTCACCCGGCCCACCGCCGGGATGCGCGAGGCGATCGCCACCGCGGCCGTCGGCGACGACGTCTTCGGCGACGACCCCACGGTCAACGCGCTGGAGAACCACGTCGCGGCGCTCTTCGGGCACGAGGCGGCGCTGTTCGCCCCGTCCGGCACGATGGCCAACCAGATCGCGCTGCAGCTCGTCGCCCCGCCCGGCGGTGAGCTGCTGGCCGGCGCCGACGCCCACGTGGTGACGTACGAACTGGGCGCGGCTGCCGTCTACGGGGGGATCTCCACCCGTACCTGGGGGTCGGACGGCGCCCTGCTCGACCCCGAGCGGATCGCCGCGATGATCCGGCCGGCCGGCTACCCGTCGGTGCCGACCTCGGCGATCGCTGTCGAGCAGACGCACAACCTCGGCGGTGGCGGCGTGGTGCCGCTCTCCGTGCTGCGTGACCTGCGCGCCGTCGCCGACGCCCACGGGATCGCCCTGCACTGCGACGGCGCCCGGATCTGGCACGCACACGTCGCCGACGGGGTGCCGCTCGCCGAGTACGGCGCGCTCTTCGACACCCTCTCGGTCTGCCTCTCCAAGGGGCTGGGCGCTCCGGTCGGCTCGCTCGTGATCGGCAGCCGGGAGCGGATCACCCGGGCCCGCGCGATCCGCAAGCGGATGGGCGGCGGGATGCGCCAGGCCGGGCTCCTCGCGGCCGCCGGCCGGTACGCCCTCGATCACCACGTGCAGCGGCTGGCCGAGGACCACGAGCGGGCGCACCGGATCGCCGAGGCCCTGGCCGAGTTCGGGGTTGTCGAGCCGGCTCGGGTGCGGACCAACCTGGTAGCCCTGGATCTGTCGAAATCGGCGCTCGACGCGCCGACGCTGGCAGCGGAGGCCGCCGAGCGCGGCGTGCTGATCGCCGCGATGCTGCCGCGCACCGCGCGACTGGTCACCCACCTCGACGTGGACGACGAGGCGGTCGACCACGCGATAAACGTCCTGAGCGAGCTGCTCGCCTGAGGGGCGGTCCGCCACGGGCCGATCCGCCACGGGCCGCTCTGTCTGCGCCGTTTTGTCGTGGGCCGCTCTGTCGCGGGCCGGGTTTGTCGTGGGCCGCTCTGTCGCGGGCCGCTCTGTCGTGGGCACGCGCAGGGTCGATGAAGTCGCACACAGCGACACCGTGCGTCCGCGTCGGTGCTCTGGCAGCGATGAGGTCACACGGACCGTAATTGTGCGACTTCATCGCTGCTGGTGCGGGTCATTGTGCGACCTCATCGCTGCTGGTGCGGGCGACGGTGTGCCCTCGTCGCGGCGCGGGGTCACCGTGTGCCGCCGTCGCGGCGCCGGGGTCACCGTGTGGCGGGGTTGCCGTCCCGCAGGGCCTTGAGCAGGGCGATGTCGGCCGCGTGGCCCTCGTGCTCCACGGTCGGGGTCTCCACGATGATCGGGACCCCCTCGGTGGCCGGGTGCGCGAACAGCTCCGCGAACGGCGCCGCCCCGATCGTGCCCTTGCCGATCGTCTCGTGCCGGTCCCGGGTGGAGCCGCAGGCGTCCTTCGAGTCGTTCGCGTGGATCAGCTGCAACCGGCCGGGGCCGGCCGCCTCGACCAGCGCGTCCAAGGTCTCCGTCATGCCGCCCGGTGTGGCCAGGTCGTGCCCGGCCGCCCAGGCGTGGCAGGTGTCGAAGCAGACGCCCAGCCACGGGTGCCGCTCGACCGCGTCGAGGTACCCGGCGAGGTCGTGCACCTTCGACGCCAGGCTGCGCCCGCCACCGGCGCTCGGCTCCACGAGCAGCCGCGGCAGGCCCTCGGCCGCGGCCCGGTCGAGCAGCGGCAGCAACGACTCGTGCAGCTGGTGCATGGCCTTGTCGGCGTGCGCCTCGTCGACCGAGCTGCCGGCGTGGTAGACCACTGCCGTCGCGCCGATCGCCTTGCCGCGCAGCAGCGCGTGTTCCAGTGTCGCCACCGAGCGCTCCACGGTCAGCTCGGTGGGGGAGCCGAGGTTCACCAGCAGGGACGCGTGAATGTAGGCGGGGAGGCCCCGCTCACCGCACCCGTCCCGGAACAGCGTGTCCTGTTTCGGGTCGCCGGCCGGCAACGCCCAGCCGCGCGAGTTCGAGACGTAGACCTGCAGCGTTTCCGAGCCGGCGGCGTCGACGTACGGGAGGGCGGCTTTCGCCAGCCCGCCCGACGTCTTCGTGTGTGACCCGATCCGGCGGTTCAGAAGCACTGCAGCTGCACCACGCTCTGCGGCGGGACCTGGGTGTTGCCACCCGGGTTCTGCCCGCGGACCGTACCGTTGGGGTTGAAGTTGATCTGCACTTGAAGGTTCATCCCCTGCAGTGTCGCCTGTGCCGCGGGACAGGGCTGGTTGGTCAGGTCCGGCACGGTGACCAGCGGCGGGCCGTTGCTGACGTCCAGGATGACGTCGGTGCCCTTCTCCACGCCGGTGCCGGGTTTCGGCGACTGGCCGAGGACGGTGTCCTTCGGCTGGTCGCTGTCCTTGTAGCGCTCGGCGCCGCTCAACCCCAGCCCGTTGAGCTCGTTGCGGGCCTCGTTGATGTTCTTGCCGGTGAAGTCCGGGATGGTGATCGGGGCCTTGCCCCGGCTCAGCACCACTGTCACAGTGGCGCCGGGCCTCAGCTGCTCGCCGGCTTTCGGGTCGGTGGCGAGGACCACGCCCGCGGCGGCGGTCTCGCTGTACTGAGCCTTGCCCTGCTTGACCTTCAGGCCGAGGGCCTCCAGCTGGCCCTTGGCCGCGGCCAGCTCGACGCCGACCAGGTCGGGCACCGGGTGCACCTCGGGGCCGAGGGAGAGGTTCACGGTGATGGTGTCGCCCTTGACGATCTTCTCCTGGGCGCCCGGCTGCTGGGCGACCACCGAGTCCTTCGGCACCAGGTCGCTGTACGCGCCGTCGCCGATGACGACCTTGAAGCCTTTCTCCTCGGCGTGTGCCAGCGCCTGTGCCTGCGGCATGTTCAGCAGGGTCGGCGTCTCGCTGTATCGCCCGGCGGTCACCCACCAGATGCAGCCGACGACGACCAGGGCCATCACGGTGATCAGCGAGGAGAGCACGACGCGGCGCCGGTCGGCGAGGAATCCGCCGGAGGGTGCGGCGGCCCGGCGGTGCGGCGCGGTGCGCGCGCCGCCCTGCTCCGGCAGCCGGGCCCAGGACGGCCGCTGACCACCCTGGTACGTCCCCGCGGGCACCGGCGGCACGAACGCCGTCGCGTCGGCGGAGGCCGGCACGGCCGGGACGATCGTTGTCGCGTCCCCGCCGAGCGGGCGGGACGGGACCTGGCGCAGCAGCGCGGTCTCCACGTTCGCCGTGCCGAGGCCGTCGCGAACCGCCTGCACCTCGCTGAGCAGCGCCCCGGCGTCGGTGGGCCGGGCGCCCGGGTCCCGGCGGGTGGCCCGCGCGACAAGCTTGTCGAGGACCGGCGGCAGGCCGGGCGTGAAGCCGGAGGGGGCGGGCACGTCGTTGTCGACGTGCTGCCAGGCCACCTCGACCGGGTCGGCGCCGTCGAACGGCACCTTGCCGGTGAGCATCTCGAACAGCACGATGCCGGCCGAGTAGACGTCGGTGCGCGCGTCCGCCTGGCCGGTCTGCACCAGCTCGGGCGCGACGTAGGCGACGGTCGCCATCAGCTGGCCCGAGTCGTCCACGGTGCTCGCCTCGATGGCCCGGGCCAGACCGAAGTCGGCCACCTTGACCACGGCGTCCACCAGGTCCGCGGTGCCGCCGCTGGGCGCCTCGGCGACCAGCACGTTCTCCGGCTTGACGTCGCGGTGGACCAGGCCGGCGCGGTGTGCGGCGGCGATCGCGGCGAGCATCTGCTCGAGGATCGCGAGCGCCTCGACCGGGGTCAGCCTGGTGCGCTGGCTGAGCAGGTCGCGCAGGGTGCGACCCTGCACGAACTCCATCACCAGGTAGGGGAGTCCCTGGTGGCGGCCCTGGTCGTAGACGGCGACGACGTTGGGGTGGGTGAGGCGGGCGATCGTCTTGGCCTCGTCGGTGAACCGGTCGACGAAGTGGACGTTGGTTGCCTGCGACGGGTGAATGATCTTCAGCGCGACGTCGCGGCCCAGTCGTTCGTCGGTGGCGCGGTACACGGTCGACATGCCACCACGGGCCACGCGACCGGTGATCCGGTAGCGCCCGTCAATCGTTGTGCCGATCAACGTATCGGCGACTGTGGTGTCCATCGGCGTGAAGTGTATGTGTCTTTCCAGTGGGGGTAGACCGGGATGTCATAGCTGAGTCCAAACGGGTATCTGAACGGCTGTGACCTGCGCCGACTTGTCCCGGCCGCCCCACCCCATCCGCCAAAAGATGATTTATCCGGCTAGTTCAGGTGAGAACGGCGGTGGTGATGCCCGCCGCCGCCGCTGCTCGGGGACTGACTGGGGGAGGCGCTGGGCTTCCCGGAGGTGCCCGGATCGGGCGAAGTGTCGGGATTTCCGGACGGTTGTGCGGGAGTCCCCGGCCCGGACGGCGACGGTGACGCCCCGGTCGGCGGTCCGATCGGCCCGGTCGGTCCGGCCGGCCCGGCCGGGGACGGCGCGGTCGGCGTGGGCACCGGCGGCGTGTGGCACGTGCCGCACGGCGTGCCGGTCCGGCGGGTCTTCTCCGGGGCGACGGCGACCGGCCGCGGGTGCCGGGAGGTGGCCGGGATCGCCGGGTCGGCGGCGGAGGCCGGGCCGGACGCGGACGCGGGCGCCTTCCCGGCCGTGGGGGCATTCCCGGTCGCGGCCGTGCTGCCCGTGCCGCCGGTGCTCGCTTCGCCCATCGGCGGGGCGGCCGGAGACGCGTTCCGGGTGGCGGCGGGAGCCGTGGGATCCGTACCCGGAACGGTCTGGTCCACCGGGATGGGCCGCTGTGCGGCCGGCTGCCGCACGGCCTCCGGAACGACGCCGCGCGGGGAGCTGAAGATGCTGGTGGCGATCAGGTACGAGCCCGCCGCGCCCAGCAGGGCGAGGAGGCAGAACGCCGTAACCGCGACAAATCGCCGCGGAGGGCGGGCATCGGTCCGCGGCGGCGACGAGGGCAGGTCGATCAGGGACCCCGGAAAGGTGGTCATCCCGGTCGAGGTGACGTCCGGGTCGCCGGGCGAGGCTGCCGCCCCCGGCGTGCGCCGGCCGAGGTCGTAGCCGACCGAGCGCCACGCCCCGGCCACTTCGTCGCGGATCCTGGGCCACAGGCTCATCAACAGTTCTCCGATCTGGTCTGGCACGCTGTACGAGTGAGCGAACCCGTAACCGCCGGCCCGGCCGGATGGATCACCCTGCCGGACCTATCCGAGAAGCTCGGCGTGTCGATCAGCAAGGTGCACCAGATGATCCGCGAAGGCTCCCTGCTCGCCGTCCGGCGTGACGGCGTCCGGCTCGTCCCGGCCGAACTCGTGGCCAACGAGACCGTGCTGAAGCACCTGCCCGGCATCCTTACCTTGCTGCACGACGCCGGGTACAACGACGAAGAGGCCCTTCGGTGGCTCTACGAACCTGACGAGGAACTCGGGGGCAACGCCGCGATCGGGCTCGGTGGTGACCGGGCCCGCGAGGTGAAGCGCCGCGCGCAGGCGGCCGGTTTCTAGACCGTTCGCCTGGTGGCGGCCTCGGCCAGGGCGAAGAGCACGGTGCGTGCCTCGTCCTCGATCGGGGCCTGCTTCAGCGCGTCCAGAGCCTCCGCCTCCAGTGCCGCGATCCGGGACTCGGTCGCCCCCAGGGCGCCGCAGTCCCGGATCATCGCGCGCAGCCGTTCCACCCCGGCGTCGTCCAGCGCCGGGTCGCCGAGGGCGGCGTCCAGCTCGGCGCGCTCGTTCTGATCGAGGGCTTCGAACGCGGACGCCACCAGGTACGTCCGCTTGCCCTCGCGCAGGTCGTCACCGGCCGGCTTGCCGGTCCGCTCCGGGTCGCCGAAGACGCCGAGCACGTCGTCGCGCAGTTGGAACGCCTCGCCCAGCGGCAGGCCGAACGCGGTGTACGCGGCGAGCACCCCGGGACCGCCGCCGGCCAGCGCCGCGCCGAACAGCAGCGGCCGTTCCACGGTGTATTTCGCGGCCTTGAACCGGGCCACCTTCCCGGCGCGCTCCAGCGAGGTGTCGCCTGTCGCCTGGGTGAGCACGTCCAGGTACTGCCCGACGGTCACCTCGGTGCGCATCCGGTCGAAGACGACACGGGCCCGGGCCACCGCCGGAAGGGGCAGGCCGGCGGTGTGCAGCAGCTCGTCCGACCAGACCAGGGCCAGGTCGCCGAGGAGCACCGCGGCCGAGTCGCCGAATCCGGACGCGCTGGCCCGCCAGCCGGACGCCACGTGCAGCGCCTCGTACCGCCGGTGCACCGACGGCTCGCCGCGACGGGTGTCCGACCGGTCCATCAGATCGTCGTGGATCAGGGCGCTGGCCTGCACGAACTCCAGCGTGCTGACGGCCGCGACGACGGCGTCCGAGTCGATCCCACCGGCGCCGCGGAAACCCCAGTAGGCGAACGCCGGGCGCAGCCGCTTGCCGCCGCCCAGCACGAACGCCGACAGGGTGCCGGCCACCTCGTCGAGCGCTGGATCGATCTCCCGGAGCCGGGCCCGCTGGGTGTCGAGGAACCCGGCGAGGGCCCGGTCGACCCGTTGACGGAGATCGGCGAGCTCGAGAGGTGAAGTCGTCACGGGCCTGACGCTAGTACAGTGCTCTTGTGTCTCTCGGCCTTCCCTCCCGCCTTCCCGGCACGCCGTCGATCGGCGCGCTGATCCGCGAGCCGGCGCCGACCTTCTCGTTCGAGTTCTTCCCGCCCAAGACGCGGGACGGCGAGCGCCTGCTCTGGCAGGCGATCCGTGAGCTGGAGTCGCTGCGGCCCAGCTTCGTGTCGATCACCTACGGCGCCGGCGGCACCACCCGGGACACCACTGTCGCCGTCACCGAGCGGGTCGCCACCGAGACCACGCTGCTGCCGATGGCGCATCTCACCGCTGTCAACCACTCGGTCGCCGAGCTGCGCAACGTGATCGGCCGGCTGGCCGGGGCCGGCATCCGCAACGTGCTCGCGGTCCGTGGCGACCCGCCCGGCAACCCGACCGGTGAGTGGGTGCGGCACCCCGAGGGCGTGCACTACGCCGAGGACCTGGTCCGGCTGATCCGCGAGTCCGGCGACTTCAGCGTCGGGGTGGCCGCGTTCCCCTACAAGCACCCCCGCTCGGCGGACGTGGAGAGCGACACCCGCGACTTCGTCCGCAAGTGCCGGGCCGGCGCCGACTTCGCGATCACCCAGATGTTCTTCGACGCCGACGACTACCTGCGCCTGCGTGACCGGGTCGCGGCCGAGGGCTGCGACACCCCGATCGTGCCGGGCGTGATGCCGGTGACCCGGATGGCGACGATCGAGCGGTCCGTGCAGCTCTCCGGCGCGCCGTTCCCGCCCGCGCTGCTGCGGCGGTTCGAAGCGGTCGCCGGCGACGAGGCGGCGATCCGCGAGCTGGGCGTCGAGACGTGCAGCGAGATGTGTGCGCGGCTGCTCGCCGAGGGCGTGCCGGGCATCCACTTCATCACCCTCAACCGGTCCACGGCGACTCGCGAGGTGTGGCAGCGGCTGGCGCCCGCCGAGGTGGCCGCCGCGGCATGAGGTGACCTGGGAGGAGTACGCCACCGCCTGGTCCCGGCTGCACGGTGGTTTCGACCCGCGACAGGCCTCCCCCGTGGTCCGGGGGTGGGTGCGTGGCGCGTACCGGATCGGGTCTTTTCTCGCCCGCCGGCGGATCTCGCCGTTCGCGGTGACCCTGGCCGGGGTGATCCTCTGCCTGGCCGCGCCGGTCGCCGCGCTGGCCGGGCCGGCCGGTGTCGGCCTGGCCGCGCTGCTGGTGCTGCTCGCCGCGATGGCGGACGGGCTGGACGGCGCGGTGGCGGTGCTGACCGGGCGGGTCAGCCGGGCCGGATTCGTCTACGACTCGGTGGCGGACCGGGTGGGCGAGGCCGGGTGGCTCGCCGCCTTCTGGGTGGCCGGAGCGCCGGGCTGGCTGGTGGTCGCGGCGGGCGCCGCGAGCTGGCTGCACGAATATGTACGGGCCCGGGCCGCGGCCGCCGGGATGGCGGAGATCGGCGCCGTGACGGTGGGGGAGCGGCCCACCAGAGTCTCCGTCGCGCTGTGTTCGTTCCTCTTCGGCGCTCTCGCCGCGCCCGCTGTCGTGGCCGGCGCCGCGGTGTGGCTCCTGCTACAGACCATCGGGTTCGGGCAATTGATTTTCGCCGTCCGCCGCGCCCTCGGGTGATCTTTTAATCGGTTGTCGGCGGTCGATGCCGTGCCTATTTTTTCCTCAGCTTCTTTCTTCGCTGGGGGTGACTTTCTCATGGGTGCGGTGCTGGTGCTGAACGCGGACTGTCTGCCGCTGCACCGGGTCAGCCTCCGGCATGCGATCCGGATGCTGTTCCGTCAGGTGGCGGTGGTGCACGAGGCGCAGCCGGACGACCACATAGGTGTGTACCCGGTGCCGACCGTGGTGCGGCTGGTCAGCTACGTGGTGACGCGCTGGCGGCGCGGTCGCGGACCGTCCTGGTCACGGGCCGGGGTGCTGGCGCGGGACGGGCGGGTGTGCGCGTACTGCGCCGGCCCGGCCTCGACGATCGACCACGTGCTGCCCCGCTCGCGCGGCGGCCGTAACGTCTGGGAGAACACCGTCGCCGCCTGCGGGAAATGCAACAACCGTAAGCGCGACCGGACCCCGGCGGAGGCGCGTATGCCGCTGCTGGTGACGCCGGTGGCGCCGCGCTGGAATTGTTTGTAGAAAAGGCCGGCAGCCGGCGGGTGTTTCACGGGGACCCGCCGGCTGCCCTTTTCCGCCGCTATTCGTCCGGTCTCGGATTATCCGGCGATAGACTTGACGTCATGGCTGCTCCCGAGCGCACTCAGCATGACATCACCGGCCTGCTCAACGCCGCCGGGCACACCCTGTCGAACCGGCTCGCCGCGGCGCTTGCCGAGGTCGATCTGACGCCTCGCATGCAGTGCGTGCTGCTCCACGCCATGGAGGAGGAGCGCACGCAGATCCAGTTGGCGGCGCTCTCCTTCATCGACAAGACGACGATGGTCAGCACCGTGGACGAGCTGGAGAAACGTGGCCTGGCCGAGCGGCGGCAGTCGGCCACCGACCGCCGCGCCCGGATCATCGCGGTCACCGACAAGGGCCGCCGGGCCGCCGAGGAGGCCCAGGTGATCGTCGACCGGGTGCATCAGGAGGCGCTGGAGGGGGTGGCCCCGGAGGGGCGGGCGGCCTTCCTCGACCTGCTCACCTCGCTGGCCGGCCCGGACGTCAACCCGGGTCCGCAGCCGATCCGCCGGGCCCGGGGCAAGTGATCCCCTTGGGGATAGTCCGGTAGTGGATTATCTGTTAGCGTAGCGCCATGAGTCCTCGTGGTGCGACGCTCGCCGTGCTGAACACGGTGAGCCTGATGATCGTTCTGGACAGCACGATCGTGGCCGTGGCGATCCCCGCCATCCAGCGCGATCTCGGCTTCTCCCCGGCCGGCGTGGCCTGGGTGATCAACGGATACCTGGTGGCGTTCGGTGGCCTGCTCCTGCTCGCCGGCCGCCTCGGTGACCTGCTCGGCGCCCGCCGGGTCTTCCTCTCCGGCCTGGCCCTGTTCACGCTGGCGTCGCTGCTCTGCGGCTTCGCCGGCAACGCCGAGCTGCTGATCGCCGGCCGCTTCCTGCAGGGCGCCGGCGGCGCGTTCGCCTCCGCCGTGATCCTCGGCATGATCGTGCGGCTCTACCCGTCACCCGGCCCGCAGGCGCGTGCCATGGGCATCTTCAGCTTCACCCAGGCGGGCGGCGCCGCGATCGGCTTCGTCGCCGGTGGCGTCCTCACCGACCTGGCCGGCTGGCCCGCGATCTTCCTGATCAACGTCCCGATCGGCGTCGGCGCGTTCCTCGCCGGGCTCCGGCTGCTGCCGCAGACCCCGGGTTCCGGTGTGCGTGGCGGTCTCGACGTGCCGGGCGCTCTGCTGATCACCGCCGGCCTCTCGGCCGGCGTCTACGCGATCGTCGACGGGGTCCCTCTGATCGGTGCGGTCGCGGTGCTGCTGCTCATCGCGTTCCTGGTACGCCAGAAGTACGCCTCCAGCCCGCTCGTCCCGCTCCGGCTGCTGCGCCGCCCGTGGCTGCTCGCCGCGAACGGCGCCGTCCTGCTGATCGTCGCCGCCGGCCTCGGCTTCCAGTTCGTGAACACGCTCTTCCTGCAGGAGATCATGGGCTTCGACGCGCTCCGGACCGGCCTGGCCTTCCTGCCCACACCCGTGATGATCGGCCTGGTGTCCCTGTTCGCGGCGGCCCGGCTGACCGCCCGCTTCGGCCCGCGCCCGGTCCTGCTCGGCGGCCTGCTCCTGCTGGCCGGCGGCCTGCTGGCCCTGTCCCGGTTGCCGGACGCGCCGTCCTACCCGCTGCACGTGCTCCCCGCCCTGACCGTGATGGGCGCCGGCATCGGCGTGGCACTGCCCGCCGTGATGATGCTGTCGATGGCCGGCGCGTCCGAGGAGGACACCGGCCTGGTCTCCGGCCTGAACAACACCGCGCAGCAGGCCGGGATGGCGCTGGGCCTGGCCGTCCTGGCCGCGGCATCGGCGGCGCGGACGTCCGACCGGCTGTCCCGGGGCGCGACCGAGGTGACGGCGCTGGGTGACGGTTACTCGCTGGCCTTCCTGCTGGCGGCGGCGTTCGTGGCGGCGGCTCTGCTGGTCGCCGTGACCGCCCTGCGCCACCCGCCCGTGGTCGCCGCGCCGTCTAAGGTTTCAGCCCTTTGAAAACCACGGCGAGGGTACGGTCCCGCAGCTGCTCGTCCCACCCGCCGTGCAACGCGCCCTGGGAGAGGCTGACCAGCAGCGCCATCACCTCGGGCAGCCGCACCTCGCCGGAGACGGTCCCGGCCTCCTGAGCCTGGCTCAGCAGGCCGGCGACCGCGTCCCGCAGGTTCCCGACCGCGTCGGGCAGGCGCAGGTCGATCCCGGACCGGGCGAGCAGCTCGGCCACCGACCGTTTCCCGGCGGCCTGTGCCACGAGACTCGTCAGGAAGCGGAACAGGCCGTCCGGGCCGCCGAGCTCGCCGGCCTCGGTGATCAGCTGGGCCAGCAGTCGTTTCATGATCGCGGTGAGCAGGTCGTCCTTGGTCGGGAAGTGCCGGAAGACCGTGCCGACGGCGACGCCGGCGCGGCGGGCCACCTCCTCGGTGGAGCCACCCGGGCCGAGCTCGGCGAAGACCGTCTCGGCGGCGTCCAGGAGGCGGGCCCGGTTGCGCTGGGCGTCGGCACGCAGAGGGCGATCCGCTGGCAAGATGAGTCTCCACTCACTATTGTTCGGGGCAGGAAGTCGAGTGCTGACTCACTTTAGATGAAGGAGTGCTGCCGTGACACCGAGGGAGATCTTCGAGCGGATGCGGGCCCGATGGCTGGGCGGGGAGAGCACGTTCGACCGGGAGATGCTCGCCGGCGACGTGGTGGTGGAGACGCCGTTCGCCGCGCCCGGGCAGCCGAGCCGCACCGAGGGGCGGGACCAGGTGCTGGCCTACACCGAGGCGGGGCGGGCGTCGTTCCCGGTGCGCTTCGAGGACTGCCGCAACGTGGTGGTGCACGAGACGGCGGACCCGGAGGTGATCGTCGTGGAGTACGAGCTGGCCGGCACCCACACGGCGACCGGGTTGAGCGCGTCGGCGCCGTTCATCGGGGTGCTGCGGACGCGGGACGGGAAGCTGGCGCACTGGCGGGAGTACCAGCACACCCTGGCGATCGCCCAGGCCGTCGCCTGAACCCTGGAAAGCCGGACGCCCGGCACGTCGTTGTGCCGGGCGCCTGGAGACTCGATGACCGGGGGTGAGGCACGCCGTTGGGCCCCACCGCCGGCAGCTCGCGTCAGCGCTTCGTGAGCGCCTTGCGGTAATCGCTGTTCAGCCGGCCGATCAGGCTGAGCGGGATGCCCTTCGGGCAGACCTCGGCGCACTCACCCATGTTGGTGCAGCCACCGAACCCGGCGTCGTCCTGCGCCTGCAGCATGTCGATCACCCGGCTGTCGCGCTCGGGCTGGCCCTGCGGCATCAGGCCGAGGTGGGTGATCTTCGCGGCGGTGTACAGCATCGACGAGCCGTTCGGGCAGGCCGCGACGCAGGCGCCGCAGGCGATGCAGGTGGCCGCCTCGAACGCCGCGTCGGCGTCCTTCTTGGGGACCGGCGTGGCGTGCGCGTCCGGCGCGGTGCCGGTCGGCGCGCTGATGTAGCCACCGGCCTGGATGATCTTGTCGAACGCGGTGCGGTCGACGACCAGGTCCTTGATCACCGGGAAGGCGGCGGCGCGCCACGGCTCGACGTCGATCGTGTCGCCGTCGGAGAACTTCCGCATGTGCAGCTGGCAGGTGGTGGTGGCCTTCTCCGGGCCGTGCGCCACGCCGTTGATGACCATGCTGCACATGCCGCAGATGCCCTCGCGGCAGTCGTGGTCGAACGCGATCGGGTCCTCGCCACTCATGATCAGGTTCTCGTTGAGAACGTCGATCATTTCCAGGAACGAGGCGTCCGGGGAGATGTCCTTGACGTCGTACGTGACCATCCGGCCCTTGTCGTTCGGACCGGACTGACGCCACACCCGTACTTTGATGTTCATTACTTGTAACTCCGCGTGCTCGGGTGGACGTACTCGAAGTTGAGGTCTTCCTTGTGCAGCGTCGGCTTGCCGTCGGCGCCGAAGTACTCCCACGCCGCGGCGTAGCCGAACTCGTCGTCGTGGCGCAGCGCCTCACCGTCCGGGGTCTGGCTCTCCGCCCGGAAGTGGCCGCCGCAGGACTCGCGGCGGTGCAGCGCGTCGATGCACATGAGCTCGCCGAGCTCGATGAAGTCGGCGACCCGGCCGGCCTTCTCCAGGTTCTGGTTGAGCTCCTCGCCCTTGCCGGGCACCTTCACCCGGGTCCAGAACTCCTCCTTGAGCGCCCGGATCAGGCCGATCGCCTTGGTCAGGCCCTCCTCGGTGCGCTCCATGCCGCAGTACTCCCACATGATGTGGCCGAGCTCGCGGTGGAAGGAGTCGACGGTACGGTCGCCGTCGTTGCTGAGGAACTTCGCGATCTGGTCCTCGACCTGCTTGCGGGCCTCGACGACCGCCGCGTCCGACTCGGAGACCTTCGGGAAGGGACCGGAGGCGAGGTAGTTGTTGATCGTGTTCGGCAGCACGAAGTAGCCGTCCGCGAGGCCCTGCATCAGCGCGGACGCGCCGAGGCGGTTCGCGCCGTGGTCGGAGAAGTTCGCCTCGCCGATCACGAACAGGCCGGGGATCGTGGACTGCAGGTCGTAGTCGACCCAGAGGCCACCCATCGTGTAGTGCACGGCGGGGTAGATGCGCATCGGCGTCTCGTACGGGTCCTCGCCCGTGATCCGCTCGTACATCTCGAAGAGGTTGCCGTACTTCGCCTCGACGGCCTTGCGGCCCAGCCGCTTGATCGCGTCGGCGAAGTCCAGGTAGACGCCGAGGCCACCGGGGCCGACGCCGCGGCCCTCGTCGCAGACGTTCTTGGCGGCCCGGGACGCGATGTCACGGGGCACCAGGTTGCCGAACGACGGATAGATGCGCTCCAGGTAGTAGTCGCGCTCGTCCTCGGGGATGTCGGCGGCCTTGCGGGTGTCCTTCTGCGCCTTCGGCACCCAGACCCGGCCGTCGTTGCGCAGCGACTCCGACATCAGGGTCAGCTTCGACTGGTGCGAGCCGGACTCCGGGATGCAGGTCGGGTGGATCTGCGTGTAGCAGGGGTTCGCGAAGAGCGCGCCCTTGCGGTGCGCCCGCCACGCCGCCGTGACGTTGCAGCCCTTGGCGTTGGTGGAGAGGAAGAAGACGTTGCCGTAGCCGCCGGAGGCGAGCACCACGGCGTCGGCGAAGTCGGTGGTGATCTCGCCGGTGACCATGTCGCGGACCACGATGCCGCGGGCCTTGCCGTCGACGATGATCACATCGAGCATCTCGTGCCGGGCGTTCATCTCGACGTTGCCGAGGCCGATCTGCCGCTCCAGCGCCTGGTACGCGCCGAGCAGCAGCTGCTGACCCGTCTGGCCCCGGGCGTAGAAGGTCCGGGACACCTGGGTGCCACCGAACGAGCGGTTGTCGAGCAGGCCGCCGTACTCGCGGGCGAACGGGACGCCCTGCGCCACGGCCTGGTCGATGATGTTCACCGACTCCTGGGCGAGGCGGTAGACGTTCGACTCACGGGCGCGGAAGTCGCCGCCCTTGACGGTGTCGTAGAAGAGCCGGTAGACGGAGTCGCCGTCGTTGCGGTAGTTCTTCGCGGCGTTGATGCCACCCTGCGCGGCGATCGAGTGCGCGCGGCGCGGGCTGTCCTGGTAGCAGTACGACTTGACCTGGTAGCCCTGCTCGGCCAGGGTCGCGGCCGCCGAGCCGCCGGCCAGGCCGGTGCCGACCACGATGACGGTCAGCTTGCGGCGGTTCGCCGGGTTGACCAGCTTGGCGGCGAACTTGCGGCGCTCCCAGCGGGTCTCGATCGGTCCGTCCGGCGCCGCCTTGTCGAAGACCGGCTCGCCCTCGTTCCAGAAGTCAGTCATGTTCACTTCACCAATCCGAACGTCACAGCGAACGGCACCGAGAGGTACATCGCGACCAGCACGACCGAGAGGACCAGCGCGGTGATCTGCGCGCGGCGCTCGTTGGTCTTGGTCTGCTGGCCCAGGGTGCGCACCGCGCTCCAGATGCCGTGCCGCAGGTGCAGGCCGACCATGATGATCGAGATGACGTAGAAGAGCGTCACGTACCAGCGCTCCGGCGCGAAGTCCGCGATCACGTTGGCGTGCGGCCGGGTCGGGTCGCCCTCCGGGTTCAGGTGGCCCGTGGTGAGGTCGAGGATGTGGTAGATGATGAAGAGAAGGACGATCACGCCGCCCCAGCGCATGGTCCGGGCGGCGTAACTGCCCTGGACCTTGGGCCGGTGCGCGTACTTGACCGGCCGGGCCTTCCTCGCCCGGATGGCCAGCTGCGTAGCCGCGTAGATGTGCGCGACGATGGCGACCAGCAGGCCGATCCGCATGATCCAGAGGAACCAGACGTCCGGTAGCAGAGGCGTGCCGATCGTGCGCAGCCAGTGCGCGTAGTGGTCGAAGTCCTCGTTGCCGACGAAGATCTTCAGGTTGCCGGCCGCATGCGCGAAGAGGAAGAGCACCAGCGCGATGCCGCTGACCGCCATGATCAATTTAAGAGCGACCGACGAGGGCCGCACAGACTTCCGCGGCGCGGGGCGTGCCGTTGCACCCGCTGCGTTGGTCGTCTTCGGAATAGGAGTGTCTACCGCCACAACCTGGACGGTAAGAAGTCCCGAGTCATTCGTCTAATGCATGCTCGGGCGGTTGTCCATGCCGGTAGTCTATTAAGGTGCAGCTGCAACAACTCAGGTACTTCGTCGCGGTCGCCGAGACCAGGCATTTCACCCATGCCGCCGATATTCTGGGCGTCTCGCAACCTACGTTGAGTAAGCAGATTCACACCTTGGAGTCGTCCCTCGGCGCGCCGCTCTTCGAACGGGTGCGCGGCGCGATCACCCTGACCGTCGCCGGCGAGACGCTTCTGCCCCTCGCGCAACGCATGGTCGCCGATGCCGACGCGGCCCTCGACGCGGTCCGGGACATCGTCGGCCTGCGCCGCGGCGAGGTCCGGCTCGGCGCCACCCCGAGCCTCTGCTCGTCGCTGGTCCCGCCGGTGCTGCGGACGTACCGCGCCGAGCACCCGGACATCCAGCTGCACGTGAGCGAGGGCAGCTCCCAGGACCTGATCGCCAACCTGATGGCCCACGCGCTGGACCTGGCGCTGATCGTGCAGCCGGAGCACGGCGTCGACCCATCGCTGGAGACCACCGACCTGCTGCGGGAGAGCCTCGTGGTGGCCTCGGTGATGGACGGCCCGGCGCCGACCGTGGCCCGCCAGCTCGACCTGGTCGAGCTGAAGCACACCCCGATGGTGATGTTCCGGAAGGGCTACGACATCCGGGACGTCACCCTGCACGCCTGCGAGCGGGCCGGTTTCACCCCGAAGTTCGCGGTGGAGGGTGGCGAGATGGACGCGGTGCTGGCGTTCGTCGAGGCCGGCCTCGGCGTCGCCCTGGTGCCGAGCATGGTGCTCGCCAACCGGCCGCTGCTGCGGGCGACCCCGCTCGCGCCGCCCGGCATGCGCCGGACGATCGCGCTCGCCCAGCGGCGCGGCGCGGTGCTGCCGCACGCGGCAGCCGCGCTGCGCGAGGTGGTGGTCGAGCACATCACGTCGGGCCGGCTTCCCTTCGGGGTACGCGCACTGTAGGAGCACTGTCCACATCGGTCTGCGCCGATTAGCATCCGGGGTGTGTGGCATGGCGAGTACCGGCATCCCCGGCTGGTCGAGGTCTACGACGCCGAATGCCCCTGGGGCTGGGACGACGACTTCTTCATGGCGGTGCTCGCCGAGCACACCGCGCCGCGCGTGCTCGACCTCGGCTGCGGCACCGGCCGGCTCGCGATCGCGATGGCCGGCGCCGGTCACGAGGTCACCGGTGTGGACCCGGCCGGCCCGGCCCTGGACGCCGCCCGCCGCAAGCCCGGCGCGGCCCGGGTCCGCTGGATCGAGGGCTCGGCCGCGTCACTGCCGGCCCACGCATTCGACGCCGCGTTTCTCACCGGGCATGTCGCGCAGTTCTTCGTGGATGATCAAGAATGGTCGGAGCTGCTGCACGCATTACGCCGCGCCCTGGTCGCCGAAGGGCGATTGATCTTCGACAGCCGGGATCCGGCAGCGCGTGTCTGGCGGCATTGGAATCCGGCGGAATCGCGGCGGTCGATCGTGCTCACCGACGGCGCGGAGGTCGAGGCGTGGACCGAGGTCACCGCGGAGGGCGACGGGGTCGTCTCGCTGCTCCACCACTACCGGTTCTCCGACGGTGAGGCGCTGACCAGCCGGGAGACGCTGCGCTTCCGCACCGAGGAGGAGCTGCGCGGGTCGCTGACCGGTGCCGGGTTCCGGGTGGACCGGGTCTACGGCGGGTGGGGCCGGGAACCGGTCGGCCTCGGCGGCGACGGCGAATTGATCGTGATAGCGGTCGCCGGTTCCCGGTCCTCTAATTTGGATCTTGGGCGATTCTGAAATCGATCTTAGGAATGTGCCGAGATCTGGCCGTCCCCATTGCGGAACGTGAATCCCGGACTAGTATCCGCCACGCACGATGGCGAAATCAGCGACGGGTAAGGGTGGCATGTCCGACAACGAGTGGCCAAGGGAGCTGCCTGCGGGCCACGGTGAGTGGAACGATCCTCCCCACCGTCCCCAGCGGGCGATTCTCGCGGCAGTGCTGGTCCTCGCCGTTCTCGCGGCGGCCGGCGGTCTCACCTGGCAGCTGATGAGGAACGGCACCGAGTCGCCGGACGCGGCGCCCACCGCGGCGCCGGCCCCGTCGGTCACGTCACCGAGCGTCGCGCCCTGCCCCGAGCCGGAGTTGAGCGTCGCCGCCGCTCCCGAGATCGAGCCGCTGATCAGCGAGGCGGCCGCCACGCTCAACCCGTCCGGGCTGCGCTGCCCGCCGGTCGTGGTCCGCGCCGAGGAGCCCGCGGCCACCGCCACCGCCACCGCCAAGGAGCGGCCCGGCGTCTGGATCCCGTCCAGCAGCGCCTGGCTGAGCGTCGCGGCCGGCGCCGGCGGGGCGTACACGGTTTCCGGCAAGCCGATCGGGTACTCGCCGGTGCTGATCGCCGCCCCGGAGGGGATCACCAGGCTGTACGCGAAGGACGGCAAGACCGCGTGGACCGGGCTGATCAAGGGCGCGACCGAGAGCACGTTCCCGACGATCACCATGCCGGACCCGCTGAAGAGCACGGTCGGCCTGCTCAGCGTGCACGCGGTGCACGCCGCGACGGCCCGGACCACGAAGGACAGCGGCATCGCTCAGCTGCGCGCGCTCACCCTGCGCAGCCGGCTCGAGGAGGCGAACGCCGACCCGGCCGAGCTGCTCGACCGGATGGGCCGGCAGACCGACGCGACCACTGCGGTCTACGACATCGGCCTCTTTCCGGTGCTGGAGCAGCAGCTGAAGGCGTACCAGAAGGTGAAGCACCCGATCTCGCTCGCCGGTGTTCCGCCGGCCGACGGCCGGGTGGAGGCCGACTATCCGTTCGCGATCCGCAAGGGCGCCGACAAGGAGCTGGCCGCCCAGCTGCGCGCCGCGATCAGCAAGCCGGCCGTGGCGGCGGCCGGCTTCCGGGCCGAGCCGACCGCCGGTGTGCTCCGGCTGCCGCAGTCGTCGGGCAAGCTGCTCGGCCCGGCCCAGCAGTGGGCGAACTACCGTGACCTGGCGTTCCAGGTGCTCCTGCTGATCGACTCCTCGGGTTCGATGAACGAGCCGATCACCGACCGGGCCGGCCGGTCCGGCACCAAGGCGTCGCTGCTGCGCCAGTCGGGTGTGAGCGCCGCCGAGCTGTTCGGCGACGACACCAGGATCGGGATGTGGTACTTCGGGACAGCCGCCCGCAACGGCCCCGCGCACACCGAGGTGGTCCGCTACGGGCCGATCGCCGGCGTCGTCGACGGGCAGACCCGGCGGGAGGCGCTGCAGGCGCGAATCGGGGCGTACAAGCCGGAGAGCAGCGCCGGGACGCCGCTCTACCAGGCGGTGCTGGACGGGGTCGAGACGATGCGCGGCGAGGCGACACCGGAGACCGCGAGCATCGTGGTGGTGCTCACCGACGGGGCCGACGGCGGCACCCGGTTCGCGATGTCCAACGCGGCGTTCCTGAAGAAGCTCGCCGCCGGCCAGGACCCGGCCAAGCCCGTCTCGATCATCGCGGTCGGCTACGGGCCGGACGCGAACATGAGCGCGCTGACCGGGATGGCCGACGCGACGGGCGGCAAGGCGTTCGCCGCCGAGAACCCGGCCGACCTGGCCTCCGCGGTGGCGCAGGCCTTCCTCGCCGCCCACGTCGTGAGGTGACACCGCAACGGGTCAGGCCGGTCCGATCCGGTCGGCGACGATCTGGGCGGACAGGGTGACCATCGGCAGCCCTCCGCCCGGATGCGCCGACCCGCCGACCAGGAACAACCCGCGCACCGGGCCCTGGTTCGACGGCCGTACCAGGCCACCCGCCGTACCGTAGATCGAGCCGCCCGGCGCGCCGGCCGCGTCCGCGAGGTCGGCCGGCGTGCGGATCTCGGTGAACTCCAGCCGGTCCCGCACATCGAGCCCGCGCCGGGCCAGCACGTCCAGCACGTGCCGTCCGTAAGCGTCGGCGAGCCCCGGCCGGCGCCAGTCCACGGCGGACCAGGCGGTGCCGTGCCGGGCCGCGTTGACCAGCACGAACCAGGCCTCGCATCCGGCCGGATGAACCGCCGGATCCTCGGCCCGGGTGACGAAGACGGCCGGGTCGTCGACCGGGCGGGCCCGTCGCGACGCCGAGCCGAAGATCGCGTCGAACTCGGCGTCGTAGTCGGGCGGGAAGAACACCGTGTGGTGCGCCAGCGACGGGGTCTGCCCGCGGACGCCGAGCAGCATCACGAATCCGCCCAGGCTGCGGTCGGTGAGCCCGGTCAGCCGGCCCGGCGACGGCAGCAGGTCGCGGTAGAGCACCGACGCGTCCACGTTGGAGACGACGGCGTCGGCGCGCACGAACTCGCCGGACTCCAGTGTCACACCCCGCACCGCGCTGTCCGCGTCGATCCGGGCGACGGGTTCGGCGAGCTTCACCCGTACCCCCAGATCAATGCACCGGGCGTGCAGCGCGTCGCCGAGCGTGCCCAAACCGCCGGGCAGATACCACCCACCGTGCGTGAGCTCCGCATAGGGAATGGCGGCGAGCGCCGCCGGCGCACGACGCGGATCGGTGCCGGTGTACGTCGCATAGCGATCCAGCAGCATCCGCAGCCGTCGATCCCGCAGATAGCTCCGCCCGAGCGACCGCAACGACCGCCCCGGCGCGATCGCCGCGAGATCACCGAGCCGCCAGGAGAGCCGCGCCAGCGACGCTGCACTCACCGGACGCCGCAGCACCGAATCCCACGAGGCATGCCAGATCCGCGCGGCCCGCCGCCAGAACCGATCCCAGTCCCCGGCCGCCTCCGCACCCAGCGCCGCACCGATCCGCTCCAGGAAGACACCGTGCACCGACGACGAGTCGAGCACGGTCCGGTCCGGGAACACGTGCCGCACCACCGGATCCAGCGCTCGCGGCCGCAGATCCAGCTCCAGGTCGTCGAAGACCTGCGGCAGCGTGAGCAGACTGGGCCCGGTGTCGAACCGATACCCGTCCCGCTCGTACACGGCCAGCTTCCCGCCGGCGCGCGCCGCCCGCTCGAACACCGTCACCCGATGCCCGGCCCCCGCCAGCCGCGCGGCGGCGGCAAGCCCTCCGACCCCCGCGCCGATAACCACGATGTCACTCACGCCCCCATGATCCGTCCCCTTCTGCGAGTGCGCCCGCCGGCCCCTCCGCCACCGGCCGGGCGCCCCGTCTCGCAGCGCCGGCCGCCCCATGATCAGCCAGTCCCCAGCAGCAACCGCAGCAACCGCAGCTGCCGTCCCGCCGCGCCCAGAAGCCCAGCCGTAGCGCACGCACATAATCCCCGCCGGATAACCGTGCCCACCTACGGCCGGCGGTCCCGAGCCGTAGCCCAGGCATGTGATCAAGGTGGGGTAGCCGTGCTTGGCTACGGCTGGCGGGTGCGTGGGGTCGGGCCGCTGGCGGGGACGGCGGTTCAGCGTGGATGAGGGCACACGCATCGTCATTGCGGACGCTCATCTACGCCATGGAGCCTGTTGCTTTTTGGCTACGGTGGTTACGGGTGACTAGCCACTTTGATCCATGTTTGTGATCATTTAGGGGTGGCGAAGTGGTATCGGC